>DASTUU010000552.1:0-7837 GCA_035759485.1 Nitrososphaeraceae archaeon | reverse complement strand
ATACCAAGCGCAAGCCTAGATTGCCCATCTAGAACAACTTTTATTGGTGATCCTCGCATTGCTCTTGATTTTCAAGCTACTAACAATAGTAATGTAATACAAGGCAATTGGACTATCTTTAACAATCAAACCCAGAGTCTTCTAAAAGAAGGCTATTTTAATAGAGGAATTATGAACGATGTGAGTTCATACTATCTTAAAGGCGAGGTGACTTCAGACCTTATCTGTGATTATCCATATACTATAGTTATAACTGGAGAATGTGGATTTGACAGAATGATTGAAATGATAGATGGACAGGGAAGATTAGGAGCCTTCCGTGGTAATGTAATTTGTAGATGATAAATGCAATAAGATAATTACGAAAAAATCAAGTTAACTAATTAGTATCCGCATTATATATGGCATGTAGGCGCTTTGTTGTGATGTGCCGGCCCATAGCTCTACCAGTAGACGAGATTAATGGAGCATTAGGATTACTAGGCACAGGATGTTCATTAGATAGATAATCTTTCAAGTATGGAAGTGAGTTGATTAAAGGTATAGTTCTACTTTTACTTTTGCCACTGTTAACTAGCGGGAAGCCCTAGACTTGACCATAATTCCAGGCCTTGCTTCATTCTTCATGGTTGAGTCTCCTGCGGTTTGACTTCCACGCTCTAAGTAGTTCTAATTGAATCCTCGGTTATTATTATTGTGTCTATATATCAAATCTTATAATGTGAGTTGGGTCATGCTCTGGGATAGTATCGTCGCTTGGATCTTCCCACATCTTTCTACAATCCTCACACCATATTTTCATTGGTATTTCGATGTGCATTAGTCCTATCATTTACTTTTGTAGACTACATTTACTAGTTGTTGACACTAATTGGCTGCAATCAGCTACTGTTGTGATAAGAAACATAGAATAAAAAATCATTCAAATTATTTATGATTAATCATAAAATCAAAGAACATGACTAAATACGATACTTGCTGCTATTACATCAATAGAAACAGAAGTGGAAAGACTTGAAATACAAAGGCAAAAAGGAGTACATGCATCTCTCGCAGATGTTTTAAGATCAATCTCTGATGATAAATCATTACTAATCTTTCAATCAATTGGTCATGTAAACTCCAATGGAGAAATTAGTCTAAAGAAATTAGGCCTAACCGCAAAACAATACTACTCTAGAATGTCTGCTATGAGGGCAACTGGATTAGTAAAGAGGCAGAGGGGAATATATTATCTCACTCCCTTTGGTAAAGTGATTTACTGTTGTATAATGATAGCCAAAAGTGCTCTTAAGAATTTCTACAATCTTAAGGCTGTTGAGTATACCGAAGACTCTGGCTTCTCAAAAGAAGACCTTGGTAAACTTATGGATGCTCTAATAGATAATCAACAAGTCAAGGAATTTCTAACTAAGAAGTGTTGATCTCCTGCTAAAATGATAGTGACTCTCCCTCTCCATACTTATAGCTATTACTTATATCGCTAGCAACATTTCCGTTATTGGTTCGTTCTCATGGTTTGTCGTAACCTATGTCTGAGATTGTACACTATAACGCAAGCAGGTGGATATACGGCTGGCGGAAAATACTGCAGCAAATGTGAGTGTTTTATTATGACTCAACAAATGGTTTGTAAATGTTGTGGAATGCAGCTAAGAGCTAGTCCAGTGCGAAGAGTATCTAGAGAAAAATTTCGAGCTAGGAAAAAATTGCGTCGAGATATAAATGACTAAAAGAATTCACCAACTTTAATAATTGCTCCTCGTTCTACGTACAACAAGGTAAAGTTCCATGTTGCTTGTCTTTAGTCTGACGGCCTTGCTTTTAGTAACCCTTACTTTGCCTATAACTGTAGTTTCAGGTCAAGAAGACCAAGACGGAGAAGATCAACAGTGGTTAACATATGAAGATCCTGATTTTGGATACACTATTCAATATACATCAGACTGGGAGGAACTAAACACAATAAACTATGAAAATACATCTGATAAGTCGTTTCGGGTTCCTGAAAAATACCCTTGGGGAGCATTTGAAATTAGTATAGAACCCCTTGAAAAGTATCTGGATACTGATACTCTAACAATAAAAACAAGAACCCTTCAGGATTCTGTGGTAGGACAGATCGCAGGTATTAACTCTGATCCCGACTTGGAACTTCTTAAAAATATATCAACAACTGTAGGACAAGACCATTATCCTGCTGTGCAAGTGCAATTTAGTGAAAGGGGAGTATTGTCGGGTGATACATATTGGATTAGGACCTTTATGGTAAATGATGGATATAGATACCTGTTCAGCTTCTTTGCACCCGCTCTAGATACTCCAAAATTATCGCCTACAGCAGAAAAAATGCTCGCCTCTTTCCAGATAACTAGATAAATGAACTGGTATTATAAACTGCGGAGTCTCTCCCTCTCCATACTTATAGCTATTACTTATAACGCTAGTAACTTTTCTGTCATTTGTACCCATGGTTTGTCGTAATATATGTGAGAAAATATACTCCAAAATAGTAGTAGGCGAGTCGCATTATTCAGTTGGTAAGAAATACTGTAGAAGATGCGAGTGTTATTTTATCACCAAAAGTATATTTTGTGAATGTTGTGGAATGCAGCTAAGAGGTACTCCAGCAGAAAGAGAATGTAAAGAAGAGTTTAATAGAAAAATAAAAATGGAGAGGAAAAGGAAATTAAGATTAAAGATTGTATCGAAACCTTCTTGACTGCATAACTAAGATGTTATTTTTTCTCTAAAGTTGCTCGTCTATATATCATAATCTTAGTTTAATAGAGATAATACGAGGTATTTTCTACAACTTTTAAATAATTTTGTCTACAATGTTTAGAGGCAATCTTTGGGGGCTGGCACATCTAGACGTATAGGATACTTTACTGCTGCGTCCTTCTTGATATTCCTACTTGTAGTATCATTAGTAGTACCAGTTAATATTACTTTTTCAAGCCAAACAGCAGAAGAGGAACAATTCCCACGGAGTATTATTGCGGCATCAAGCACAGATACAACTCCCCACTCATTAGAACTCAGAGCTATACAGGATGGAGATAATGCAGAACCTAAGAAAGTAAGTGGATTCAAACTCGACATGACAAATGTGGTAGGCGCCCAGATAAACTCGCAGGTTCTTGTCTTTGTTACAGATAGTTCTGTTAAGGTTTCGGAAGCAAAAGTAAGAACAGTATCAGACCGGTTAATAGACCTTGTTCCCTCTTCTCAAGCAAATACTTTTTCTCTGACAAATCTTCCAGTAGGAGTCTATACTCTTGATATTATAACTCAGAAGGGAAACGCAAAAGCAGCATATGAAGGAATTTTAGTAATAAGCCAACAGCCAACTACAGTCATTAGTGAAACTACAAGGAACGTTATAAATCAAGAAATAAATCAAAACACAAGAGTTGTCATAGATGATGATGACGATGGAGACAATGGAAGAGACTGTGATCCTTCATATCCGGACGTATGTATACGGCCTTATCCCCCAGACCTGGACTGTGGTGATATTCAATACACCAATTTTAGAGTTTTGCCACCAGACCCCCATGACTTGGACCGTGAAGGAGATGGCATAGGTTGCGAAACAAATGGCTCAAACGGCGGTAATAATGGAGATGGCAGCGAAGACGAAGATGGAAGCGGGGAATGCATTGAGGATAACGGCTATTCCCTAAGCGAGGGTTTCTATGTCGACGATGAGGGGCATATCGTGGGAAGTCCATGTGATCCAGTTGAGTTTTGTGAGGACAAAAATTCTGACGATCCTACAGTTATAGACTTCTGTAAGGCTATATGGACTGATCAGGATGAGGATATATGCCCGGCTAATCATGAGCTTGTGGGTTGGAATGATGACAATGAGCCGATATGCAGGGATTTGTTAGATGACGATGACGACGATGAATGCCCTCAAGGATTTGTAGGAAAACCACCTTTTTGTGAACTAGTGGATTGTAATAAGAATCCTGATGCAGAAGGATGTGAGGGACTACCCTCGCCACCACCAGATCCATGCGATACAGACAATCCTCCTGACTATTGTGAAGATGTATGTATAGATCCTTCGTGTGCAATCACAGAATGCCCTGATGGTCGTATAGTGCCACCGGGTCAGAGTTGCGATGAAGATAATGACGAGGGAGAGGATGAGGGTGAAGTAACTCCACCTGAAGAAATCTCTGAAGGAGACAATGGAGATGAAGGCGATACATGTGGAGGAGGTGCGGGAGGGGACGATAATGGTGGAAGAGATGAAGGAGGAGAAGACGTAGAAGAAGAAGACGTAGAGGATGAAGGTGGGAGCCTTCGAGTAGGAGGCGAAACTAACTAATAAGGCGGCAATACGTAATCATCACTTTTTCCTTTTTTAGACTAATTTGACAATCAGTGAAAACCAATGAGTCTTATAGTAGAGCAGCGAAAATCCAGTATATGGTCTTCTTTTAGGTAACGAACAAGTCTCTCTCCCTTCCCACACTTATAGCTATTACTTATAACGCTAGTAACTTTTCCTTTATTCGTTAGTTCCCATGGTTTGTCGTAATAGATGTGAGAGGTATGAAAGCGGGTGATGAATTTCAAGCCTGTGTATTGTCTTTGGGAGCTCAATATCCACATGTAAACTGTCAATATGGTGTCGTTAATGCACCTGAAACCGGCCCACAAAAAATAATCATACCTTTGTAGATGGATTTAATAGGTTATGATTATCCATAGCCGAGTCAGTTTCTAGGTTTCAGTAAAAGATTTATTCTTGCCTTATCTTAATCATATTTGGATATTGAGAAAGGGAAATAATACTTTACTACCTAGAATAACGATTGCTGTTATTTCAATATCATCGTTCCTTTTTATGTTAACATATAATGTGCTAGCACAAGAACAGCAATGGGTCACTTATAAGAACCCCTATTTCGGCATAACAATACAACATCCTCCAGACTGAAAAGTAGTATCATCAAATACTGATGCTTCACCACCTCCACCGGGGTTCGCTAGAGGAATTGTAGAGCTGTCGGCCTCTGACCCTAACACAAATGATACAAGCGGCCTAATAATCCATATGGCCCTAGCAGAGAGTTCCCTAGATACAGAAACCATGCAACTCAAAAATGCTACTTTAGAAGACTTTGTTGCAGGTAAAAAGAGCGAAATAGCTAGCTTGGCTTTCCCGAGCGGAGAGCTCGCCGAGCTCGACTTTCAAAAGCAACTTATCAGAGACAATAAAACAACAGTTGGCGGACTTCCTGCATGGAAAATAGAATCAATGGATAGTATCCTTGGTAGGCAAGGCACATATCATATTAACACATTTGTAATGAAGGATGGTCGTTTGTTCGATCTTGAATTCACGACCGATTCTCTTAAAGCTCCAGAAATGATTCCGATAAACCAAAGAATGATTGATTCATTTAGAGTTACAACGCCGCAGGTTCCGGTATCAGCTCCCAATGCCACTGAAACAGCCGAACCATCACAACAATTTGGTACACCGCCACCGACACTAGAATTTCCTACCGCTCCAATACAAGACGATGAGGAGGAGAACAGAGAAACTGATGAAGATGAGAACAACGATGAAGACGAAGATAACTAAGTTTATTTTATGTGAAACATTAACTTCAAACATTTCCACCGGCTTCATGTTCACTGGCATTGATAATGAAGTATGCATATCTGCTAAAAGTTCTGAGAGATACATTTTTGCATCTGCAGAGTCTCCCGCTCTAATTACATCATTTACAAAGAACGAAAAGCGGGCCATGTATTAGAGCTCCTCTATCTCCTGTCGTGCTTCGTCTGAGTCCATATTTTCTAGCTGCCAAAACCAATGTAAAATTATTTGATCCCAACTAATTTCAAAGTCCTCTTCTTCCGGCGGCTCATAATAAATGTCGTATGTCATTTTGTTATCAAGTCACTCCTTTGTTTTACTTTGCTCTGGTGGTGAATGACATCATGCAATACTTCAGAGTCTTCTATAATTCGTTCTATGTTGTCCTTTACCGTGTCCGTAACATATTCGTCAAAGTTTGAGTAGCCGTATATGTTCGTTAACGCAGTAGCGATTTGATAACGTCTTTTTGGAAGTTTTAGAATTACCGATATTTGAATTCATTTGCAGATTCTTCCGTCATTTTATATCACGAAGTCTCCCTATGCATTACGGCTATCATATGCTGACAAACTTGGTTCCTGTATTTGTGGTCTGGACATTCACATTCCGAAAAGGTGACTCTGTAAAACTTGTTTGGTTTGCTTGCGCTTTCTACATACCATGTGTCTTTACCTCCCCACGGTTGGACGTGATAAGGTGAGAAAATATTCAAAACTGCAGGAAGACTTAAGGTTCGTCACGCCTGTTAAGTCTAACCCCATCCTGCGGTTTTCACTTGTGTATTTGCTTAATATTGTATTTTGGTTTTTGCTATCTACCTGTTTCCACTTTTCGTATAGATGGATGATGCTGGTAGGATTAGTTAGTTGAGTCTCCTGTGGTTTCTAATCTATACTATACCTATTTCCGTTCCCATTCTGTGCTTACAAAATCTACAATAGTAAAACTAAGGATCTCGTAGTGTAGTCGCATATTGAAAGTTTAATTAGCTATGAAACAGAACGCCTAGAAAATCACTGATCTTTTCGGCTTTTTATTTATTTATAAGGGGTCTGGAGCTCATAACATTACTGCACTTATTATAAGGTGAAGACTTCTTGTAATTATTCCTGCCAAATGCCAGACCGTTTCTTGTGATTATAACTCTATAACAAAAGTAGCTAGAAATATCATGAAAAGCATATCTTTTCTCACATCTAGAAGATCAGTATATGGTACTTGGCACATTAATATACATAATCATAATCATAGTAGCCATCATAGTTATCATAGCACTACTCAAGTTTCTATTCCAGCTATTCTTCATTGCTCCTGTGGGAATTGATGCTCTGGATCTTGAAGTCTATAGCAGAGCCATCTTTGCTTTACAGCCTTCATAATAAAGTTACTAATCTTTGATGCTAATACTTCGCCACAGCGGTTATTTTTAATTATAGGCGTTTATATAAATTCATTTCTAAAAATGGTGTAAGAAAAAACTGATTATATTATGATGATTATTGTCTTGACCAAAAATCACAACAGATAAGATTACAGTCTACCTATACACATCTAGGCGTCCATTGTAAAACCTAAATAATTCCCTGGTCTCTTTCCTTTTTACACTATGAATGCATGTATATATCACTGATTAGATGTGTCAGAAGAGAAACAAGAAGTTAAGAAGAAGGTCAAACGAGATGAATTCGGTGACGTAGAGGAAGAAAAGACAGAAGTAAAAAAAGAGACAGACTAACTAAGTACTTTATTTTTACCTTTTCTCTTTGTAATATTTATTTTGCATGTTGCCTAAGTGCTCTTAATGAAAAGACCCAGCGGCTATGTAACTATTGGTATTGCAGTAGGACTTTTCACGGCAACTCTTATTGGTCTCAGTGTAGCATCTTATGTAAAGTCTAGAAAAAACATGTCCAAGAGAATGGCCGTATCTAAGCCTCCTAGGCTGCAGAGCTAAATCTAAATACGATATTTCTAATTATAGTTTAGGGCTAAAGACCAGCAAATCCATAAGAAGTCATTGGGACCGTAGGTAACCCTAGACTCGACCAGGTATTCATGAGGGCCTGTTTTGGGTTGAGTCTCCTGCGGTTACTGCGGTTACTGATAAAACTATTAAATGATATTTACTCCACCTATATAGACGATGAAAGAAACGCTCATTGTTGTGGTCCTGATAATACCTGCTATAACTACTGTAGCAGTCTT
>DASTUU010000551.1:0-1870 GCA_035759485.1 Nitrososphaeraceae archaeon | reverse complement strand
TCAATTCAACAGTTTTACTGGGCAATCTATGAGACTAGAATTAAGCGACAGTGATTACGGAAGTCCTATACACCAACCACTATTGAGCTATATAATAACAAACTATGTCTCCAAATGTTTACAAGCAAAGAATCCTATTTTTTGAAGCGATATCTGCATGAAATTCCGCTTGAAAGGGTTCGAGAAATTCACTTGGCAGGAGGGTTTGAGATCGATGGCTATTAGTTAGATGCCCATTCTGATGCAATCCTACCACCCGTTATTAATTTTGCCCAGCAAATCATCCCAAAGTTTGCCAATCTACGAGCGCTAATATTTGAATTACATCCATCATATATGGAAACATTCGGTACAAGGTTAAGATCTCAATTACTACTTCTTCATAAATTGCGAGCTCTGAATCTTGAAAGAAAAACCGTATCGGAATATAAATCCACAATTCAAAACAGAATGAGAAAGAAAAGAGTAATTGATTATCCTTCTCCTTCTGAGTAGAAAACTAACAGTAAGTATCTGGCTTCATGTTTCCACCTGTAGAATGTCTGCATTCTTTCCATCTAGTACGACTGTGGGATTGGAATTGCTTGACATTTTCATTTCAGCTTTTCCGAGAAAGACGATCGATCGCTTGATAGTTTATTAAATTAGTCAACAGAATTATAATTTGTCCCTCGTTGGTGTTATTGGGCTTATTCTGATCAAATATCAATTTGTATGTCGCAATTACTACAAGATGAACATTAAACTCTTGAGCAAGAGTCGGATTTGGATAGTTACTTGTACCCAAACATTGATTTCTCTATTCTGCTTCTCAGATAGGAACTTCAGATGACTAATGAAAGTACATGTGATAATTATTTTTCATCTTCTATGGTGGTGCATCGTACGGCTTCATTTGCCGCTGGTAATTGTCACTCCGTCGTTCTTTTTCTTTTGTATCGGTCGTTTTTGATTTTCGATTAGTGTTTGTCACTTCGACAATAATACAGCTTATTTGGCTGAATTACTATTATCGACCGATAAAGCTACAGATTCTTGAGAAAGCAATATAGTAATTTCTCGGATTTGCTAACTATCCCTTTCTCGCATGCAAACAGCGCGATGTTTCCTCGGCAGTAGTAAAAAGAGGTGGTTCCATTTCACAGCTTTCGCAATCACTATTTCCTTCATAATAGAAGATGCCCTTTTCTTTATCCCAGCCAGCAATAGTTATTACTCCTATTTTGTGGCGACGAGCACGCTGCCTTCTCAAGCGCGCTAGTTCAATCGCATCAAGCATAGACTCGCGGTGTTCTTCCATTACATCGACCAGATATTTATCACTCCTCACCAAAGCCACAGTCTAATCTGGGAACTAATGCCTGATTTCAATTAGATATCTGATAATAACAGCTACTTATTTTGGATAAAAGAATGAATGCTCGATATGCATGAGGGTAATTTTTCATGGATCCACTAAAGATAACCAGACTGCTCACGGACAGACTGACTGCCGACCAGAGTCAAAATGAATTCATTGCATTCCTTCTACTCCTTGCGGTATTCCTGCTTCTTCTTCTTCTTCTTCTGCTGTTTGCCCTGTTGCATTGGGTTCTGGTGGCGGTGGTAGTAGTGGATTGCAATAACGATATCTCGCTCTCTAAATGCTGAAATTGGTTCTTTAGCTATTAACTTTTTGTAAGGGTAAAGTCTTTTAATAGCTATCGAGCTCAGGTTATACGGAAATAGTTTGGGCATTTTTCATAGAAAGGAAAAAAATGTTTGTGACCAATGCGGTGAAAAATTCGCAAATTATGAAGATCTAATTAGTCATGCAAGACTCATCCACCACCACCCAATTGTAAAATGCCATGAATGTGGCAAAGAATTC
>DASTUU010000550.1:0-4353 GCA_035759485.1 Nitrososphaeraceae archaeon | reverse complement strand
CTGTTTCAATCGTGCTTCAAGGACTCTTACTTCGTCATTTTCTAGCAAGACCTTATAGACATCTGGTGCCACTTTAACAGCATCATCATGATGTGTCATAGGCTTTCCTGAATCTGGTAAGACTTAAGCATTGCTGAGGTCATGGGTTCAAATCTCACATAATCCATTCTTGCCAATCTGGTAAACTACGGCATTGGTTGACCCTGTTTTAGGTTATTGTCGGCTAAATGATGTCATTGAACTTTGAAGCTCCAGTCAACTATTCACATCGATAGCTAACGAAGAAATTTGTGAGTAAAAAAGAGTGGTAAAATCTGAGCTGTGTTGCGTTTCCTTTAGTCAAGACAATGAAGTTCAGAATTCAATTTTTCACTAATACTGCCAACATCCTTTGTCACTGTTCAGTGCCAGACTCCAATACAATCTCGTGGAGCGAGGCTATCGCCTGTCTATAATGCGTAAACTCATCTTTGTCTAATTTTGGACGGATATGAGGGCATATTATAGAGACTTTTAGGCCTTTGTGTAGCCATTCAGAATGGGTTTTTTGCCACCATTCCTCTACCTTGATGCATTCTTCAAACTTTTCCTTTCTATTCAGCTCAGCAGCAACTCCAGCTACTACTACAACACTTACCTCTTCTTCATTTGCTACTTTCTTTTTGGAAAGAATTAGTTTTTCTTCTATTGCTTCCTCTATCAATACTTTTAACTCCTCAAAAGGTTGCAAGTTGCCAGCCAAGGCAAAGTCGTAAAATGTTCCTGTGTCAAAAGTCAAGAGATTACCTCGATTAGTCTTTTCCTTGTAGTCCATACTCTCCGATAATGCTATTTTGGACAAGTGTGATGAGTTGTTGTTATTATTATTTGTAGTAAGTGGAAGATAGACTGTCAGCTGTCCCCTTTCCAATGCTTCGTTAACGTATCTAGCAATTGCATATTCCTCATCAGCAACGGGATATAGAAGCATAGTGTGCTGCTGCTGATTAAAATGTAGCTTTGGAGTCATAAAATGTCACCAGACTTCGGTAAATCCAAACTTGCATGTAAATTAAGCCATTTAAATAATGTAAATGATCCTTAGTATAATCATAAATAATGACATCTTTAATACTGGAATTGCAATATTATCGTCAAAATGGTGCAAAATAACCAGTTATAGTGTGCATTAGCCAAAGCTGCAGGACAGTAAGAAAGCCAAGCCTTATCTACTATAGAACGTAATATATCCCAATGTTGATTTCACTTTTTGCAAGTGCTACCAGCACCAATGGTGGCCTTGTACTTGTCCTATGAGAGAAGCAAGGTCATCGATTACAAGAAAATTGTTGGCAGTAGTGGCCCTTTTTCACAAAAAGAAGACGCAAATAATGATAAGAAAAGTAAGGACAAACTATTAGCTAACCTGCTTGTTGTAGACGATGACTCAGACATAGCTCAAGTTCTTAAGCAAAGTCTTCTAAAAAATGGGTTTCTAGTTAGTGCCTTTACCAGTCCAAAAGAGGCATTACGAAACTTCCAATCTAATTCAAAGGATTACTGTTTGATGCTCTCAGACATACGAATGCCAGAGATATCTGGAATAAAACTAGCAAGAAAGGTCAAAGAAATTAATCCCGAGGTTAAGGTTGTTCTCATGACTTCTTTTGAGATAAGAGATAATGAGTTTTCCAAGGTATTTCCTTCTGTGCAAGTTGACGGCTTTGTGCAAAAGCCGATTGGTATCAAGGATTTGACTGACAAAATATTGAGCATTATAGGCGAAACTAAGAGGAGAATACAGGTATGAGGACGACTACAAGTGTTGAAAGCTCTGATATTGAATCTGTTATGCAATGGTTCGAAAATGGAATACAGAAAGGAGAGAATGGCGTTTTGGTATATCCTAACTTACAAACATTCAGGGAGATATACTCGCAGTATGTTAAAGACCAACTAGCACCAAGAGAAGAACAAAAGGGGAAGAAGGGGGACGAAGATAATGAGAATGATATTAATCATTATCATACTAATGCTGGACGTAAAGAAGACTTAATAGTGCCAAGAATCATTCTCATCGCAACCTTTTATGATACAGTCAACGCTGTAAAGCATAATCTCAGTGCTGTCGGTGTAGACGTGCAGAGCCGCATAGACGATGGTTCGTTACTACTAGTGGACGCATTTAACGGCTATTATCCAGACATCGATGGTATGGAAAAGCTAGTGACATCACTTTCAGAGCGCGCAGATAGGGAAGGAAGAATTGGTGTTTCTGCCATAGTTAACATGGGATTTTTCTTCCTATATGGTGGAGATGGCGAAGCTTCAAATTTGATAAATTATGAGGCATCATTAGCTCCAAAGACAGATGGTGGCAATGTAAGAGGCTTTAGCTGCTATCATCTTGGAGACTATAATACTCTTAATGATAGTCAGAAAATGGAGCTTCATGCTCATGGTCAGAAGAAGTTACTTGACGTTACAGAAAGTGCTGTTGGGACTCTTGCTTTTCATTCGTAAGGGAAATGGCTCGCATACCTCCGTTGCCAAAGTAGAAAGAGAATAAACCAATCAATTTGCTAGCTTTCTATACGTAATCTCTCAATAGAACCATTTCAACTATACCTATAAGCTATGTTATCTATTAATAAGTAGGATATATTGTGGACTCTACTTTAAAATCAACGATAAAATCAACGATAAAATCAACGATAAAATCAACGCTAAGACGTCAAATTCCTTACCTTATAGGAGGCGCTATAACTGGCATTATTATGTCGTATTACAATGGCTTTATTGTTTCCATCATAGTAAATAGTGCTATTTGGTTTGTTATATCAACTGTTGTTAACAAATACTACTGGAATTACACTGGATTTAAGGAAGAAATGTATCTTGTGAAATTTGGTTTATCTAGAATCAATACACGATGAATAAATTAAATTTGGGCTTCATATAACAGGCTTATGATAATATTGTTCTTTGACTTTTTCGAGATTTTGTACTTTCGTGATCTTGATGGTTTTGATGATATCATCTGAAGTTCTTATCATTACAAGACGAATTGTCTTTCTGAAAGCAGGCAGTAGTTGGTTCTAAACTCCTTTGAAGTATGCTTGAGGAAAAATAGAGAAGCGGGAAATTTGAACAAACTTATTTTAAGCCGAGGTAACGTAGATTAAGATATAATTTGCTGACTGAGGTCGTGGGTTCAAACAATCCCACCCGGTCCATTTCTTCCTGTTATAGAGCTGCGGTATTGAATTAGGTTCGTTTTCTGGTAGTTGTCGGACACTTCCAACAGTAGACTGACAACCTAAAAGTTATGTACAAACCTTATTAATTTGAGATTGAAAATTCGATCATTACTTGAAGTCAGGGATTATCATCATGATTACGGTATTCGCAGTTGTTGGCATGTTATTATTATTTAATCTCGAACCAGCTTTTTCAGTTTCAATGGCAGTTTTTTCTGATGATAAGGAAACCTTGACATCTTCTGATCTTGGAGTTACCGAACTGGATAGCAAATTGGGAAGCAAAATAAAAGGTGGTATGTATACCCAAGTCACAGCTGCTGACACTATATCTGATATTTTTACAAGTCCATTTGAACACCAAGTAGAAATCGATGCAAACCAAATTTTCCCAAATGAAACCCTTAAGCGTGAAATAATTAACCAGTCTGGATCCTTTGAATTTACCATTCCTAACCTAAACTATAGTTTGTTAGGCTTTAACATATCAGCTTATGATGTTAAAGTGAATGCAAATGCGAAACAAGTAATGGATGATAGTGGTGGTCAAAGCAATAAAACAAGAATCGATTTTCCAGTGATGCTAGCCAGAAACGTAAATGTAACTAATGAGATGATCAGCCAGAAATACGAAAATGTAGATTTATCGTCCATCTATGCCTTTTACGATCCTGAGACTGACAAGTTCACATTTCATGTTCCCTATGAAATAGCAGCTCGGTATTTGCTTAGTGGATCGTAGTGATTATATTAAAAGGTCGTGGGTTCAAACAATCCCACCCGGTCCACTTTTATCAATCTAGTAAACTACGGCATTGAAATGAGTTCATTCTTGATGAGTCTAAGACAATAAGCCTGACAATAAACATGGATAGATTGTTCTATCATAATACTCAAGAATACTTAAGATGCACACAACCGATACATGATTCGTGGCATCGTTAGTACAAGAACAAAACAAGCAGGTGGTTCGTCAGTTCTTTGAAGCTTTCGATCGACACGATACAGAAAGAATTGGACAATTAGTATCAAGCACCGATTACACTTTTCACTTTTTAGGGATGCCTCCTATGGACTGGAATGGACACAAGCAATTCATTATTGCCATTATCAA
>DASTUU010000549.1:0-1689 GCA_035759485.1 Nitrososphaeraceae archaeon | reverse complement strand
AAATTCTTTGGTTTATGGCTTCTATCATCATATCAAGCTCATTAATCTGTTGAAAAATGTGCTCCATATCTGCTGCCATATGGTCGAATATGCATCAATTAGCATAATAACAATCTTTCCAGTTTTTCATAATATGATATTATAATGCATTGAGTTTCCCGGAAATGCTTGATAAGTCAGGTTCTTGCTCTTTAGTCTTCCGCAAATGAATCCAAGCAGGAAAATTTGGAAAGTCAGTTCAATAACAGCTTCTTCTTGCTTGTATCCGTTATTTGCTATACATATTATATTAGTCCTTCAGGTTTGATACTGGGACAGTATCTAGATGCGTGGCTTGTTACGAGAACTTGTCATTTTTGTCTGTCTCAGCCGCGGCTGATTCGAAGGCCCGGAACGATTCCATTTCATATCTGAGGGCATCTGAATATAATTTTGTTGATAGCATGCTTTCTGTTGAATTACTTGATACCAAATTGTTTCTGAAAAGTATGTTACTTTGTAGTTCTGACTCAAGACTCTTGAGATATAGTTCTGTCACATTCTTAAATTTTGTAGGCGTGTGCAAGTTTTTTGTCAAAGCAATGAGTTCTTGAAAATTCGGCAAATACGAATCTGTAACTGATACCATTGTGTTATTACTGTATTCTCCCTTCTTCCACTTCTGTATTTGTATATCATAATTATGGGTTACCAAGATTGCTTTGTTGATGAGATCCTGAAAAGACGTAGCAAACATCTGGTCTTCCTTGTTGTAAACGTTTTGAGCATAAATATTGCTACATGAATAGCAATTAAACATAACAGAGGATAAGATTACTGCAGTGAAGTTCATAACCATCACTGTTTTTTTCATATTGTAGTCGATGGGACGATTAAGATATAAAATGTTATTCAATAGCCGGCGGCTTGTCCAAAATAATGGACGCTATAGATGGTTCAGAACCGTCAATGGACTCTATCGATTACGCAATCAGTATGGCAACTAAGCAAGGAGAAGTTGAACATATGGTAATGACAGTTGTCCGCATGGCTGTATGCTCATACGGCCTAAGGGGGAGATTGTTGATACCCAATTGTCGGTGGAGGCAGCAATAATAGAATATGCTGAAGAGGTGGATCTGATAGTAATTGGCAAAGGGCAAATCTGGACTCAAAAAGCTGTTGCTCGAAAGTGTTGCGTCGGTAGTTACTTCTGCAGGCCACCCTGTGTTGATTGTTAAGTAACTAAATGGTCGTATTATGTCCTAAAATAAGCGCGCCGAGTTTATCCTATAATTCGTGTTGGCGTTAGCACAGTATTACACAATGTCAGTTAGTCTCTGTTTACCAGCCTAAAAACTCCTAACTATATCTTGAAAGGCCTCAGCTGGAAACGGTCATAGAACTCCATAGGGTGTATATCTACATCGGGATTTAGCTATCATCATCTTCATTCCCTATCTTTTTTTCCATCAAGTGAGGTATTTTTTATCTATTTAAGGGTAAAATTTAATAAACTAAATTATTTTTAGTCCCAATTCTTATGTAACAAAACACATGTCAACCAACAGTATCCAACTAAGTAGATCATCTAAGCAAAAGGTGATGGAGTTAGTATACTCAATTATAAAGACTCGAAGTGGAAAAGTCACTGCCAAAGACATTGAAAAAGATTTGGGAAGCAAATATGAGGCCCATTATGCCATATTA
>DASTUU010000548.1:0-1127 GCA_035759485.1 Nitrososphaeraceae archaeon | reverse complement strand
CCATTCTAGGATACCTGGGTCTAAAGATATACTGTCATGGCTTTGCCGCTTGGTTTCGACAATTGATGCTAGAGTTAATTCAATACAAGTTTGTATCATAGAAAGTTCATGTAAGTTAATATTCAGCGTTACCGTAGGAGTAGGCGTCTTATTTTTCAATTTCTTCTTCTTCCTCCTCTTCTTCCTCGATTTCTGATAAGAGTTTCGACGAAAAAACTTGATAGTTATCCAATTATAGAAGATGAGCACTCTTTTTATCTCTAAAGACGAAAGGTTCTCAAGAATATCCTTAGTATCTTACGTGAACTTTTGACTGCCTTGTCATAGACAAAATATTATAAAATCTCTTGTTGTCCTTTTTCTACGTTATTGCAATCCTGGAGGTTGCAGCAGTGCTAGCCCTCATGGTGGCTCCAACTCTATCTTCAAGTGCCTATGCCAAAAAAGACAGGTAGACAACAGACTGCTGCGATGGACGTACTTGGTAAAGCGTCATATCTTGATGTAATAACCATTAATCAACCCAACTCTAACTAACTAACTAATCAAAGGCGTCTTCTTGTTGAGGCGTTGTTGTTGTTGATGGTCTTCAGGAGCATATGACACTGATTCCTTGATGAGAAGATCTTTGATAAAGTGGTTGTCTATCAGAGCATTAATCAGTTGCATTAGTTCTTCTTTTGAAAGTCTGCCGCTTCGTGACGACATTTCAATTGATTCTATAGCCTTTAGTTTCCAATAATACGAGAGAGCCTTACCTATCTTTAGTTGAGCATCGTAAACTATTTTACCTAGAATGGTAAGTGAATATTTCCCACTGTCCCTTCTAATTAGGCCAGCATTCATCAAACCAGAAAGCCTAGAATAATACTGCTTTGTACTTAGATTCATTTCTCTTAGACAGATATCTATATGTCCATTAGAAATAGCAATGCTATTGAAAATGGTCAATGCCTTGTCGTCTGATATTTTTTTTAGAATATCTGCTATTGAAGGGACAGCCGAAGAACCTTTCATAGTACCCTTTATTTATCATTGACAAAGTATATGTTCTCATCAGGAGTCGTTACGATTTCTCAAATGTGCTGCTTACTTGTAAGATCCTCCTTATAGTGATGATAGAGACC
>DASTUU010000547.1:0-3160 GCA_035759485.1 Nitrososphaeraceae archaeon | reverse complement strand
ATATAGGGCATCATGTATACGAACCATTGGCTGATTATTATATTCAAAACAGGAAATTGCTAAAAAAAGCAGTCAAGGATAGTCTTTCCTCTTACGCCCAAGTTATATCATTTGAGATTATTGAGAATATCATTTATAGATCAGCATTGAAAATGAGGAGCTTATCACAAAGAGATATTATTGATTATGTCTTGATAAAAGGTGTGAGAATATAGACGCTTACTCTTTTTTAATAACTATTAACACCCATACCGGTTCTGCTATATCTTAGCATATATGTAGTAAGGTTATATAATGGATATACTGTCTGAAGATAAAAGGTGAAATATTGTTCAGTATACCAATAATTAATAGGAAAGGCCCATTCTTCCTCTGCTCTCAGCTATCTACAGAGTTGCCTTGATTTGGGATGAAGTATCCTTAGACTTTTTTGTTCTATATTCTTTATAGGCTTATTTGCGTATGTTGGAGATTCTATATTATCTTCTGAAGCATTTGTATTACTCATGAAGCTATATAAGAGTTAGAACAGGAGGTGGTATCATACAGATTAGTTTAATCCGCAGCTCGATATGAATTGAGCTATTGACAATATACAATATACAATATGAGACTATACGTTGCATTTAGTAAAACAAGATTACCAACCAGGACTCATTAGTTGCCATTAATTCAAAATTCGAGAAGTTAATTTCCGCATTGCGTGGCGCAGTAGCACAGGAATATAAACTAAACAAGAATGAATCCCCGTACTCGGATCTAGTTGACGCATATAGATTAGCTATGAAATTTTTTAGGATCAGAAAGTGATGATAGTTTGAAAAGGTCTAAGTCTAAGTTTAGGACAAGAAGATCAGTATTAATAACAAGCCGGTTATCATAAGCGATATCGACGACTATGTGAAGGAGTATGTCTGTGGTTCTTGCAACTTTATTTTGCGCACCCGTTTAACAGAGGGTTCCTTAACGTGTTACCATTGTGGTAATGTTATCGAGATCCAGAAAACTAGAAGGCACAGCGAACTAGAGACTCCTCATAAAAATATAGAGCCTGCAATATCTACAACTCCCTTACCCGTATACGGTGATGTAGCTATAAAGAAACAACCAAACTACAAAGGTTCATTTGCTGAGATGGCAAAAAAGGGTATTAAGATAACATCATATGATGTGGGAGATGGAGCAGGGAGACCTATACATGACGACGAATAACAATAACAATAACAAAAAGGATTATTGTGTTCGTAAGACGTTTATGGACCTACTACCGAAGGAGATTTGAGTACACTTTAAACAAATAGAAACATATCCTGGGATAAGTGAAATTTATAAGTGTCCGTTAAAACCACGTTGGTATGATCAATAATAAAAGAATATTCATACTTGGAGCGACAGTAGCCCTGGCATGTTTCGCAATTTTCTCAATCTGTGTAACAAGTGTGCCGATGGCCTCGGCCCAGAACATGACCGGAGGAAATATGACTTCTATGGGAAATATGACGGGAAGCAATGCGACTGGCACTATATCAACGTACTACTAGTCCTACTACTACAATAACCAACAAAATGCGCCATAATTTCACACAAACAGAAGACAAGACACGAACCAAGTCTAAAAGAAACGTTAAACAGAATAGAACAACAAGCAAAACAGAATAGACAGAAGCGAGAAGAATATGAAAAACTGTTAGATTGTTAAAGACTTGTGGATAAAGATAAAGAATACCATTTTAGTTAGTTAATTTAGCTGAACGACTAGTGACTACATTTGTAGCATATATATCTCCTCGGCCGAAGGACATAAAAATAAAAACAAAAAAGAAGAGAGGAGGAATAGTTCGAGGTATTTCTTCCGTTATCAACTCACTTCTACACTTCCAATCATCCATGGATGTACTGTACATACATAATCGTATATTCCTGGTTTTTCAAAAGTTACAGTAAATCCAGTAATGGGCGGAGCTCCTGGCGGTACTTGTCCTTCAGGCCATATCCATCCTGAGTTGACATAACTTTCAGTACCATCCATTGTATAATGCGAATTAGGAGGAAGATATGTAACATTTTTGCCTGTTGAATCTATTACTGTTGGGTTAAATGATCTTGCATTGGCTACTATTACAGTCTTTGTTGCTGTATCATTACTTGGTACTATCAGAGGTTCTATATTGGGACTAGGCATTAGAGCTTTGAACTCAGTTGAAGCAGGAACTGCATAGGGAGCTACAAATAATGGAAGAAGTCTACTGTCCTTTAGGAAAGCAACAGAATGTGGCTCTTGTACTGGTGTTGGATTATACCAGTTTATAGTCTGTCCTGCTTTGATTTCTATTTTCTCAGGTACAAATACTGTTTTTACATCAGTGGAGTTTCCCCCTCCTGCTTCTACTCTTATTATGCTATTAGCCTGTTCTTGTTGAGCCTCGACTTGATTACTGTTGCTCGTTATCGTACTACCACTCGACAACACTAGTCCCGACATCGATACTATGAGTAAGCCTATAGCTAATAATTTCTCTAATATCATTCCTCCTACAGAGGTCGAAAGGGAAAATAAAAGGTTTTCCATACAACCAACCCTACCTTCATTACCAAAGGGACTAGGTTGATAAAATATTAGCAGCGTTTGAAAATCGACTGTTTTCTGGGTGGGATGTTAACGAAAAAGGAGAACTTGAATTATATCTTTAAGGTCGTAATAGAGGAATCATGATAGGGAGAGAACGGGAACCCCGGTATGCTTTTGTTTCTCCTTAGAGACTTATCACATACTTCTATCCTCTATTACTACTATAATATTTACGCCGTTAGAATATATAAATAAGCAAGAAGAACCGCAGGAAACTCAACATGTGGAAGCCGAAGCAGGAACAAGGACACACTGAATCTGATCTGCGTGTGTTGGCTCTATTAGTGCATAAAATCATAAAGCAACTCGTATTAAAAACATGTTTAACAAGGTTAAGGACTTGGGGAACCCAAGTTAGGACCGCAGGAGGATATTTTCCTAGTGTTAGGATTCTCCTTCTTCTCTTAATTCGATATACATCCTCTGATATGAACCATGATCATAATCAGGGTATAGTTTATTTTCAATTTCAGGTATGGGTTTATGCTTGCATTCAGTGGAGCGGCTCATTATTCTTCGCCTACTAAGACA
>DASTUU010000546.1:0-6813 GCA_035759485.1 Nitrososphaeraceae archaeon | reverse complement strand
AAGAGCCTTGATTTCAAAACTCAAGGAAGAAACAATGAGTCATGAGGAGGCACTAGAATTGATATGTCTTTTGGAAAAAGAGAAGCGCATAATATTGGAGGAAGAAGGAGACTGTATGCTAGTGTTTGCAATATTGTCTCTAATCTCATATGTCCACGAATATTCAGACAGCCATTTAGAATTAAACAAGAAAGAATAGTTTTTTAGGCTAATTAATGTTCAATACTTATTATTACCTATCTACTAACACTATCTACGAGAAACAATTCCATCATTTAGGACATATGTTATAGACAAAACAAAGAATTCAGGGGCATACTATATCCGGCATTCTATATCAGGTTAGGGCAAGTGGCGATTCAATAGGCTAATTTATTATCTCTTGAAATCGAAGGCTGCTATCAATTGCCCTATAAAAAAACTGAAACTTGAAAGTCCTATATTGCATGTCATACGATACATTCTGTGGCAATACGAAAACAATTACATGATATTCTGGTTTTAATTGCAGAGTTAACACAAAAAGGTACTTGGCGATTCTCTACATACCCAACCCACTATCACGGCCTTTGCCGTTAAAGGTTCTTGCATGCAAAGTTTTGTTTCTATGCCGCCAAGTACGAACCTCAAGCCATAGTAGCCGCAAACCCAATATACGCAATATTACATAAATAGTTTTCCATTTCTAAAATCCTTCTATCTTTAATACATTAAAGTAGGATTACTTTAGCTTTCAATCAGCTTTACTGTATCTTTTATAATGTGCAGCAGCATATTATCCTACAGCAGTTCCTTAAACGCGCTGCTTATTGAGAAATTGATTCTCTACCATTTTACATCGTAATTCTATCCAACAGATCAGCTACCTGGTCAAAGCTAGGAGGCTCTCCATCAGTATTCCTAATGTATAATGAAGCACATGCATTGGAAAATAGGAGGCGTTCTTTTGGTTCCAGTCCAGCTAGATAACCAACAATATCCCCTGCATCCCATGAATCCCCAGCTCCTGTTAGGATTTTGGGCTCCACTTTAATTGGATGAACAAATACAATTTCGTTTCCGTTAGACCACGCAGCCCCTTTTCTAGTATGTAAGTCTACGCTTATCCCAGTCTCTTCTGCAAGTATCTTTGCAGCATTTCTTATATGATTCTCCGTATAATTTTCATAGGGTGGAATTAGCGGCGTAAAACCAATTGCCGAAGAAAGGGAATTGCATTCATTTTCGTTTATACTAAGGACATCAGTAAACTTGGAGATTTCCTTGACTGTAGATAGAAAATCAGATTTCCTGCTTTCAATATCGGCAGGATCAATAAAATGGAGTGATTTTGGGGAATTTTTAAAGACATATTCTGCAAGCTGACTCCCCTTTAGGTTGCTCCCCCAATTGACTACCATTACTCCATCAGAATTTTTTAATATCGACAAATCTTCTTCCGAAGTAATTCGGTCAGGTCCAAAATCTACATTCTCACCTGCATCACTCACCATGACATTTACTTTCGAATTTGAACTCTTGTCAGTCATAAATTCAAATGCTGTAGTATGACCGTGTCTTCCTTTAGTGATACGGAGATTTATCTTATTCTTGTCAAACTTTGAAAATACATGGTTTAGTATAGACGATCCGATATCGTCTGCAATGGTGAATAATGAAGTCTTCATGCCTAATTTTGCAAGACAATATGCAATATTTGTGGCATTTCCTCCTTTCATGTCTACAGTAGAAATGTCGCGTATACTTCCGCCTCCAAATCTGGACTTTTCGCTCAGTTTGTCGAAAAATTCTTCCTTTGATTTTACCCTGATAATTCGGTCAACAAAGAAGTCAGGCATTACAGTAATACCATTCATATATGAACTATAGGATTCAATCTTTTGTGGTATCGAGGACTGTATATTATTCACACCTTCACTGCTTAGTATCAATTGAGTGTTTTATGCTTATGTATAAATATATAATTATAAATCAAATAATCAGTTGCATCGATAGTTTCATTCACTTGGCTATATACTCTAAATATGATATATAAATACAGGTGGCTGGCCTAACAAATAATAATAATAATAATCATAATCATAATCATAATCTATAATTTTTCCCTTCATTAAAATATAGGCTTGCTTAGGAACTTACTTATACAGTGCATCCTGTACTGTTAGCTAAGGCAATACCATCTTTATCTCCACAAGAGATTACTTTAGAAGAATTTCAAGCCAAATCTGGGATTGTCAGTAGGACAACAGCAAAGGATGTTTTGGAGTATATAGCCAATAATGGAATAGGGACTCCTACTTCCCCTCGAAACCATTATGTGTTTTCTAAGGCAGACAGAATGAAACTAGCAATACTTGCATTGCAACGAGGATGTGATATTGAAAGTATTTCTAAATCTATAAGTTGGAGAGATTTTGAAGCAATGACTTCTGAAATCCTTGGCTTGTATGGTTATCTGACTAAAACTAATGTTCGTCTTTCTGAACCAAGCAGGATAGAAGTTGATGTAATTGGAATCAATAACAATAATAAGTTGGCAATAGTAGCCGATTGCAAACACTGGAAACGATACAGTCTTTCGTCAATATCGTTCTATGCTGAAAAGCAGGTTCGGAGGACGAAGATACTACTTAGAGCAAAGAAAAGAATTACACAGGACAACATTTCTCGGGCTGTCCCAATTATATTGACTCTGTACTCTACAGGTATTCAATTTATTGATGGTGTCCCCATTGTACCTATTAGTAAATTCAAATCCTTTATTGAAAATGTAGCCCTACATCTCTCGGAAATTCGGGTCATATCAGCAAATAGAATAGCCAGGACAAAAAACAAGGACATTTGAAACTATGATTGGTTATTGTTCGTACTTTTTGTAATATTCATCGGACTTACTAAGTCATATGTGGCAGAACTAGAGAAATATATACAGAATTTATAACAAGAAAACCCAGCATTCTGATTCGTATGCAAAACAAAGTTGTTGTCTACTTATTGACCTCCAGTGCCACTGGTTATCTGAGGATAGAAAACTTGGACTACAAGAGTTATATTAACAAATATAGTATTGGGCACGATTGGTTAGCTGGAATTACATTGTTACTTGCAACAAATGGGACATATCTCTTCTGAAAGGTTACCTGAGGAAAAAGCAAAGCAGCTCTTGCATGCCCATGTGGATGGGCCAGAGAACTGTACAACAGGACACATCAAACTCGTGAAATTTAGAGCCTAAGCTTCTTGCATATGGCCTACGCTTTTGTATAGGATTCTTATACATTCACTATATGTCCTATATTTGAATTTGACGTCTTGGACATAGACATCTTCGCTTAAATGTTCCTTAGACGTATCGATTTTGTATTTTCTTGCAATGTCATCCAATATGCTATTTACAGTAGAGTTCCTATATGATTCGACAATAAGATTGGCCATAATTTATAATTGACTTCTCAGTATATTAATACACTCTTACAAACCATTGGTCGGTCTATAAACCTGAACTCTAGCAATACTGCTCTGAATAATTTCAAATCCGGATTGCATGACGTTGAACTTTACTGGAGAATTAAGAGACTAGATGATAAGATCAAAGTATGTTTTATAACGGCAAGTAAACTGTATTATGAAGAGGTTAGAAAAGAAACCATTCCTAAATTAGACACAAGCTACTTCATTAAGAAGCCTATTTCTAACGAGGAACTGGCGAAGGCGAGCAAAGAATATGCTTGGAATATAGCAGTAATTATAGAGGTAACACAATCCGTACACAATTAGGGTCGTGTTTAGGTTGGTTCTCATATAAATCTGAAAAACAGAAACATGAAAATAATTTAGTGGACTATCTTTCCTAAAATAGTTGCTACATGGTTTACTAGGTCTTCTATTGCTTTTTGGTTTCCTAAAAAAGCATTTTCTCTCATCCAGTTCTGAAAATGATTCTTTGAACTCCTGGCGATAATCTCAAATATTGTGATAAAACAAGCTTTAATGCTGCCAAAGGTAACTGAGTTATGGTTTCCTAGAATAATTCTCACACCAGCTACTGTAAAAAATAAAATCAGAGTACGTATACAATACAACGGTAAGTCGGAATCATTCTTATGACTAACAAATGTAACCATTGGGCCTGCAACAAACATAACAATACATGTGTAGGATGCGGTACCCCTATCTGTCCTATATGTTTGAAAGAGCCTAATGATTGCAGATGTGAAAGCAAAGAGCAGTGTTGTAGTATAAATTAAGATACTACTTCTATACCATTGCTATACTTTTATTAGCACATCAGTCTAGAATGTGCCATAGTCCGTTCGCATCAACTACCCGATATTACATTATGACTAACCTTGCAAATCATCTTGGTGGTACCGGTAATATCCCTCTCTTGTTTGGCATCGTTAGTTTACTATAACGAAAGCCTTTTCTTCTATTCATAGCATGGTTATTGTGATCATGTATGTCAATTTGTAGAATCTTGCCATTGTCAATATTATTATTTGTTATTTCAATACACTTATCAAATGCTGGGGGAATGAATTTCTCATATTCCATATTACAATGAGCAAACGAAACTATGATACTATGATTCAGGATTAGGTCTTCAACTGTTCAATCAATGACGTCATGTCTACCAGATTCCAACGCTGTATTACTTTTGCATCACGAAAAGAGAATATCGTCATGCCGTTGACTCTGAACTGTTTATTGGTTGGCCAAATATCCATGAATTCACCTTTGTGTGTGCCGGCTAAGTTGTATCTGCATGCAACCTTATTTCCTTCGATGATGATATCTTCGAACGTAATTGTTATATCAGGAAATGATTTCCATAGGAGATAGATGAACTGTTTAAAACCTTCTTTGTTAGTTGAAAAGTTTGGAGGGAAACCATGTATAGTCAAGGAATCATCATAAAAATCAAAGTAGGATGATTCTCTTTCTTGCGGATTGTTAAACGTATCTGCCAGCTGTCGGACAACTTCTCTTAGTTCCGTTACCTCATCTAATAATTCCATGCAACCTCGTTACCATCTTTAGTACATTACCTTTCATTCACGTGATTGCTAACTTATAATAAGGAACTATAATCATTCAATATTATAGCTGAGCTGGGTGACTTGATACTTATCACATAAACCATAAACCATACTGTTGTCTGTTACCGTTTCAGCTGTTCTAATATATTCTTGCCAATTTTTTGTCATTGGTCGTTAATTTGTAAGGAAGGTAATCTTTGAGGTACTCCATTAAAAACTCTATTAGAGAGCCTTGCCAACATATAATGGCTATAGACTCTGGGCTTTATCTTTCGAAGAATGCTTTGTTGGGTAGAACCAAATTCTAATCTTTATTGTCCTCTTCACTATCGTTCTCTGAAAGGCACTCTAGGTCAGAGAACTACCTGTAGATATTGAGATTGTTGCAAAGTTACCGCTGCTGAACTTTATTGTTCGGTTACCATTATTTATAATTGCTATGTCTGTCATTTGCTGGTCTGCAGCTTGTGGTAATTGTACGTGATATGTACATTTGTTATTTTCTGGGTGTGATAATTCAGCTATATATTCTAGGGCAACAGCTTTTAGGTCAGGTGCTACTCCTGCTATTACCTGCACATCTGAAGATGGTGTTACATTGCTAGTACTGTTACCTACTACCTGACATGGTACATTTATACTTACATGGGCTTCCTCGATTGGAATTGGTGTTAGGTCTGCCAGTATAATGAAATCACCTGAAGCCAATGAGAGATTTTCAAGTGGAATTGTAGAAGTACTTAATAATTCTTCAGGAGGTGTTAAAGGAGCTCCCCTTCCACCATGAAGAGTAGTAAAAGTAATTCCGAAAACAAAAAATACTATTGCTATTAGCTTCATATAATATAATTATTGCCAGTTCATTTAAGTATTCCTTGAGCAATTATCTCTTTATTTGTGATTGCTCATCATTACAATACCCTTTGCTTTTGACTCCCTTAGACGGAAAATTCCCATCATCTATGGAAAATTTTGTGGTAAACCTACAGGCTTACGTCAGCTATCGGCTGTTTACCGTTCCTTAAGCAGATGGAAGAAGAATAAACCCAAGCCCTATCTGCATTTTTACTGGGGTTCTATGGTTGCTGGGGGTTTACTGGAAACAGCATAGCACACCCATGCTACATTTTCTACCTCATTCGTAATTCTGTTACTTATGCGCTCAATCAATTCAGGCGGTAACCGTGTCCAATCAGCAGTCATTGCATCTATTGAATCCACGGCTCTTATGGTTACAATATGTCCATATATACGTTCGTCACCTATAACCCCCACTGCCCTATCGTCTCCAACTATGGCAAAAGCTTGCCATATCTTATCATAAAGGTTAGCCTTTTGCAATTCGGTCTCGACTATTTCGCTCGCCTGTTTTGAAATGCGCAATTTTTCGGGCGTCACTTCTCCAATTATCCTTACGGCTAAACCAGGTCCAGGAAATGGGTGCCTAATTAGTAGATCATGAGGAACGCCAAGTAGTCCTGCTGTCTTTCTGACCTCATCTTTATATAGCATGTTCAAAGGTTCTATTACTTTTAAATTAAGCCATTTGGGAAGACCGCCTACATTATGATGAGTCTTAATTATTGCTGCCGGACCCTTTGACACGCCGCTCTCAATTACATCAGGATAAAGAGTCCCTTGTGCAAGCCAATGGAAGGGACCATTTTTCTCTGCAACCTCGATAAATACATTTGCAAATTCTTCGCCTATTATCAGTCGCTTCTCTTCTGGATCCTGTACTCCCTTTAGTTTTTCTAAAAATTGTTTTTCTGCG
>DASTUU010000545.1:0-1190 GCA_035759485.1 Nitrososphaeraceae archaeon | reverse complement strand
CATATAACAGAAATACTCATATACCTACCTTGTAATCTTAATCCCAATGAGTAATACTAGAAGGTTATTTCTGTTGACGGCTCTAATTACTACAATAGCAATTTCTGGTTTAGTGGTTGGGGCAACAATTAGCACTAACATAGCCAACAGCTACTATGCAACAGCACAATCCTCTTCTCAAAACCAAACCGGTCAAAACCTGGCTGGTAAACGACTTATTGTTGATTTGACCGGCCAGGGAATTCCAGGGCCGGTGCAAAGACAAACTGATGCATCAGGAAAAGCTGTGTTTACTTTAGCAGGTGATGGAAATACAATGTCCTATGTTATGAACGCAACCAACCTACCAGATGCTCAAAATATACTGCTCTCAGCTTCGACTGGAGGACGTGTGCGTGATTTGGTTCAAATACATAGTGCTACAGCACAAGGTCCACTTCAAAGTACCAATGGAACACTAGCGTTGCAGGGTAACTTCACATCTGCAGACTTCATTGACTTTCTTCAAGGAAAACAGATGTCCGATTTGCTTAAAATGATTCTTGATGGTAACGTATATGTTAAGGTGACAAGTTCTGCAAATCCACTTGGTGAAATTGGAGGAAAGATAACTCCAACTCTACAATGATAGTGGAAAGATCACCAATTTGATTCCGTAGCTTTTGCAAATCCTGCTGAAGTCTAGAAGGACGAGAATAAGGTTAGAACTGACTAATCCTTATATTTTTTCTTTTTTTAGCCATACCTATATACATTATCCTTGCGTGAATAGCATCTAAATTACATATCTAAAAAAAGTACAACGTACAATTTCTTAGCCAATAACAAACAAGGAATTATGTGTGTAATAGCGATGATGCCTCGGACAAAAACACCATTCAGATAATCCTTATATTCATCTAAACCCGATAAGTGGTGCAATAACATTGAATAGATTTTTGCTAGTGCTCATTGTTTTCTTTGCAACAATAATAATAACAGCAATTATTTCCATAACCCACTTCGCACCTCATTTGTCAGCATCTGCACAGGATACTGACCAAGATCAGCGTCAGCTTAGTGCTCAAATTACTCAGGCACAAGAGGATATTAGAAAAGAACTGGGAGAACAAGGACAGATTATTAGCAACAATATCAAAGAACAATTTGGATTTGAGAATGTAGAATCAAACCTTACTCAGGCATATCAA
>DASTUU010000544.1:0-2954 GCA_035759485.1 Nitrososphaeraceae archaeon | reverse complement strand
CCACGACACTCGCTATGTTTGCCCTGTGTACAATAACCACATGTTGTCTCTGGCTGTATATTGTCACTTTTCATTATCCTCCATTGCTTTGCGAGATTAATAAGCCTGCTTATGACTCCACTCCTTGATGAATAGAAAATTTGGAGGCCTAGACCTGCTTTATGTATATTCTTCATATAGCACTACTAGTACAAAAGTACATGTACTGATTTGACAACTACCGCCTCGTCATCATCTCCTGTAGAATATCCTCCAGGACCTACTTCAAAACTACCTTTAGGTTTATTTATCAATTTTCTCAGGGACCCTCTCAGCGTTTTAGAGAATATATCACAAAGGTATGGTGATATGTCTCACTTTAAGTTTGGTAAGCAGAATATCTACCTGCTTAACCATCCAGATTACATAGAAGATGTACTAGTTACTTACAATAGCAATTTTATAAAAAGCAGAGGATTACAATTGGCTAAACAAGTATTAGGAGAAGGCTTATTGACAAGTGAAGGTGAACTTCATCATAAACAGCGGCAGCTAGTGCAACCATTATTTCAATCAGATCAGATAACAAAATATGCAAACATTATGACTGACTATACTTTGCGAATGTCTAATCGTTGGAGTGAATCTGGAATAATAGATATACATAAAGAATTCATGCAGTTAACATTATCTATTGTTAGCAAGGCTTTCTTTGATGTTAATATCGAAGAAGCAGAAACCAGAGAAATTGGTCAGTACGTTACCACACTCATAGAATATTTTAATCGTGCTAGAATACCTTTTGCGAAGGCTATAGAGAAGTTGCCTCTACCAAGTAATATACGCTTTCACCATGCTAAAAAGCAATTAGATGCAATTATTTATCGCGTAATTGATAATCACAAAACTGGTATGACTACTACTACTAATAATAATAATAGTAATAATGATGGTTCTAATAATCTAGAAGCGGAGAAGAATCAGTACAAAGAAGGCTGCAATCACAAAGATCTAATAGGTCTACTACTGCAAAGTGAAACTGATGATTTCATTTCTCCTATAAAAGAAAAAAGCAAATTTCGTAAGAATCCCAGTGTCTTCAAAAAGCGTTTGGTGAGAGACAATGTGGCCACCATTTTTCTTGCAGGTCATGAAACCGTAGCGAATGCACTCACATGGACTTTTTATCTTCTTTCCCAAAATCCTAAAGAGGAAGAGCTGCTTCAGCAGGAAATTGACTCTGTGCTGGGCGATAGTGGTAATGAGGATAGTGTTCCAACTATTAAAGACATATCAAAGTTAGAGTATACTGAAAGAGTCTTTGCAGAATCTATGCGTATTTATCCACCGGCATGGGCAATAGGTCGTCAGGCTATAAATAATTGCAAAATTGGCAAGTATACTATACCTGGTGGCTCTTCAATTCTAATGAGTCAATATTTGATGCATCGCCATCCACATTATTTTCCTCAACCTGCAAGGTTTGATCCGGAAAGGTGGACTCCCAAAGAAAAGGCTAGACGTCCAAGATTTAGCTATTTTCCATTTGGAGGCGGTCCAAGGTCTTGCATAGGAGAATCCTTTGCATGGATGGAGGGCATACTGCTTATAGCCACTATCGTTAAGCGCTGGAGTATGCGGCACGAGCCTAAACATTTAGTTGTACTCCAACCGCTTGTCACATTACGTCCTAAGTATGGAATGCTTATGAAAGTGGTTAAAAGAAAAAAATTTGAATAACTATTCTATGGGATTAGGTCGTTGAATGTGTGCGGGTTCTGTTGCTTCATTATTTAGCCTTTCTTTGACAACATAAATGGGGTGGCTAGTATCCAGAATGGATTTGTCTATTACATGGTGTAATGCGACCCAAATTTGACTCATTTGCCACCCATGTTATGGGTATGACCGTAGGTCAGTTGGGAATCTGTCTTGAAAGTGTCATCATATTTAATATGTAAGTTCTCGTTTGGGATTAATTACTTCCTGTTCCGAACACAAACCATCATTACCGGTACGAGGATGTACTCTCACATTTTTAGACTAATATTGCTAATCAAGGTAAACGCTTTTACAGGAATTAAAGGTTTAACAGAAATACTTATTTGATAGACAAGAATTCCGCTGGGCTAAATAATGAAGCAAGAAAGTCTGACATTGTATAATTTGACTTTGGCGATACGTTGGCGTTACGTTAAGTAACTACCTTGATAGCCTAGAAGCCTCCGGCCATAGGCATATTATTACTACAACGTTACAGGAGGTTTGGATGTAATGGAGTATAGTGTGTAAGATAACTTCCCTAATTTCTATGATTAATTGTTAAAAAACAATATTCAACTGAAAGTTATAAGTATATTACAATATAATTTTTCATTTGCGTTCCAGTTGCTCAATCTTTTGTTTGAATTCATATCTCCATACTTCTGGCAGAGCTCTTATTTTTGTTGCCCTTCTCATAGTTTCAATGTCTATATGGTCTCGAGTAATATAAAGGCGGACAATATCTTTTACCGTGACATTATTTTTATCCTTTCTGGTAATCCTTATCTTGTTACCTGCTTCAACTTCTCCTTCTTCTAATACCTTAAAGTAAATACCAGGACGGCCGCTTGCCATAAACTGTCTAATGACCTCCATACGCCCAAACCTAACACCAAGTTTATAACATGGCATTCGAGGTTGTGTTGCCACAAGCTTAGCAGATCCCATTTGAAACTGATCACCAATATTAACAGAATCTTCCATTAATCCTTGAGTAGTAAAATTCTCTCCAAACATTCCCCACACAAGATCCATATTGGGAAATTGTTTACGCCAGTAGTCATAATGTTCTGCTGGATAAGAGTATACTGCTTTATCCACTCCACCATGTACCGTCAAATCCGCCTGCTTGTCACCATCAAGGTTAAGCTTTCGTAGCATGATAGGACCTTTGACTGGATCCTTGAAAATTGCAGTAGTCACAATTTGCC
>DASTUU010000543.1:0-2725 GCA_035759485.1 Nitrososphaeraceae archaeon | reverse complement strand
GTTATAAGATGAGGTATATTTGAAACATCTATACACAATAATGATGCTTGGGATGAGCTATGGTGAAATACATATTGTTAATATTATTATGGCTTGATAATTGGAATTCCTGTCAAAAAATGTGATTTTTAAATATAATGTATGCGTATTAAGTGATGAAGCTATTTGAGTAATCGAAAGGATTCAGACAATAATGATGGTATTGGTACGAGTTTAAGGGTAGCCGAAGCTGAGCAATCCGATGTTGGAAGGAAAATAGCTAGGATTGATCCTAAAGTTGCTCGGCAACTCGATTTATCTACAGGAGATGCCCTGGAAATTTCATCTATGGGCAAGAAAACCACTGTTCTATGTTGGCCTGCAAGAGAAAAAGACACAGGAAAAGGTCTTGTAAGAATAGACGGCTACCTGAGAAACAGACTGGATGTAGGAATTAACGATTCTGTGGAAATAAAGAAGGTGCAATCGAAAAGTGCAGAGAAAGTTACGTTAGCTCCAACAGAACCATTACGGATTGTGGGCGCCGAAGGTTACCTACAAGAGTATCTCTTGGGGGGCTTGCTAAGTACCGGCGACATTTTTCCTCTGACAATAATGGGTCAGAGAGTCGATCTCGTAGTCATCTCTACCAAACCCTCAGGTCCAGTTTTGATGGAAGACTCTACTGAAGTCACTGTATCTGAGGAGAGTGAAAAAGCAGTTCAAGCTGCAAAGGGAGACGGTGCGCCTTCAATTTCATACGAGGATATAGGAGGTATAAAAAATGAGGTATCGCGTTTAAGAGAAATGATAGAACTTCCGCTCAGACACCCTGAGCTCTTCAAAAGACTGGGAGTGGAGGCGCCAAAGGGAGTACTACTGCATGGTCCTCCTGGCACTGGTAAGACACTTTTAGCAAAGGCCGTAGCCCATGAGACTAACGCGAATTTCTATACCATCGGCGGTCCTGAAATAATGAGTAAATTTTACGGCGAGTCAGAGGAAAGATTAAGGGAGGTTTTTAAAAAGGCCGAAGAAAATGCACCGGCAATTATCTTCATCGACGAAATTGATTCGATTGCTCCTAAAAGAGAAGAGGTATCAGGGGAGGTCGAAAGGAGAGTAGTGGCCCAGCTTCTATCATTGATGGACGGTATGTCTTCGAGGGGCAAGGTAGTAGTAATAGGTGCTACTAACAGAATTAATGCAATTGATCCCGCCCTCAGAAGACCTGGTAGATTTGATAGAGAAATCGAAATTGGTGTGCCAGATAAGGATGGAAGATTGGAAATTCTTCAGATACATACCAGAGGAATGCCTCTAGAAAAAGATGTTGATCTGGGAGTCATTTCTAATATGTCACATGGCTTTGTTGGTGCCGATCTGCAAGCCGTAGCAAAAGAAGCCGGAATTAGGGCCCTTAGAAGAGTGCTACCAGAAATCGACCTTACCACAGAGAACATCCCATCCGACATACTAAAGAAAATTGTAGTTACAATGGATGATTTCCTTAGCGTAATAAAGGAAATTGAACCATCTGCGTTGCGTGAAGTTTTCGTGGAAATTCCAGATGTGAAATGGGATGATATTGGAGGCCTTGCAGATGTCAAACAGGAACTTCAAGAAGCAGTGGAATGGCCTCTGAAATACCAGGGACTGTTTTTGCATTCCGACGCTATACCTCCGAAAGGTATACTATTGTACGGACCACCGGGAACGGGTAAGACTTTGATGGCGAAAGCTGCCGCTCATGAAAGCGAGGCAAATTTCATTAGCATAAAAGGTCCGGAATTGCTCTCAAAATGGGTAGGCGAATCAGAAAAAGGAGTACGTGAAGTTTTTAGAAAAGCTAGACAAGCCGCTCCATGCATAGTCTTTTTTGACGAAATTGACGCCATTGCCCCAACCAGAGGCGGCATGGGGGGTGACTCGCATGTAACTGAAAGAGTAATCAGTCAATTGCTTACTGAACTCGATGGTTTAGAAGTATTATCTAATGTGATTATCATAGCGGCCACGAACAGACCAGACATAATTGACGCGGCATTATTGAGGCCAGGAAGATTCGACAGATTGCTGTATGTGCCTCCACCAGAAAAAGAATCAAGAATCAAAATTTTTAAAATTCACACTTCAAAAAAACCCCTAGCAGATGACGTTGAAGTTGAAGCGCTAGCAGCCCAAACAGAAGGATATACAGGAGCCGATATAGCAGCACTTGCGTCAGCCGCAGTAATGCTTGCTCTTAGAGAACATATTGAAAAATATAAAGACCCTAAAAAGGCGGAGTCGGCTAAAACCGAGTTAAAGATACATATGAAACATTTTGAAGAGGCGATGAAGAAGATTCGCCCATTGTCAAAACATGAAATTGAGACATACCGAAGTATCGCTGAAAGGTTTGGAAAGCCGGAACTTACAAAGGAAGTTATTGATAGAGAAACTGCAATAAAGTAAGCAGAGGTCGTCAAGTGGTTTTCCCAGTTTACTCTACAGAGAATTTGCTCTCAGTTACACCTCTTTGTTATCTAAATGAATACTGATTTCTTATTTCTGTTGTATGAAGAGATCAAAACGTGTAAATATTATTAGCACGAGCCATTCTACGTTTTTAACGACGCTATGGTCTCCATAAGTATTCTCGCTGCATGATTTGCAGTATTTTGATTTAGGTCATAGTCAGGCGACAACTCTACTATGTCCATTCCCAAAATCTGTAAATTTTCACTTATTTTTTTTATCATGT
>DASTUU010000542.1:0-2970 GCA_035759485.1 Nitrososphaeraceae archaeon | reverse complement strand
TTGATATGGACCAAGGAGAGCCTGGTGTAGACTATGTTGACGCTAACTTGAATCCCTTAATATGCGATATATGTAAAAAAACATTTGATAGCTTAGATAAACTCGGAGAACATCAAAAACAACAGCACGATATGTAAGTTGCTGGCTGTATTAAGTACTGCATAATTTAGCTGAATACCAAGTTGGTGCTACATCCATAGTGACAATAGGTAAGTTAATACTGGTCACATTCAAGCAAGAGAAAAAGGGGAGGTTTTAGTTCATTTCCCTAGTTAGTGTCATTCACAAGCGGCACATAGAATAAGGGATCACTGTATTCCATTTCTTGTAGATATTCAGCTCTGTCTCCACCGTCATGCTGTTTCATATATTCCTCACTATAAGGAGTGTCCTGGGCTAATGCAGTTGCAACAAAAAATGATAGCACTATGGTGGAACCTAATACGGCTAACATTGGCAGTACTAGATGCTTCTTCATTTATCCTCATTATATCATCGTACTCGTTCCATATTTGCAATATTATAGAATCAACAATGAGATCTATTCTAGACAACAGACTCCCTCCTTTTAATAGAAAAGTAATCTAGATAACTGGGTCAATAGCGAGTTGGATTCTAATGTATCAACTCAGCACTGACTCTGGCAAACTTACTTAAATAGCTACTAGGATACCAAGAATTCAATGTATAAGAAAATAGCAGTGGGAATGATTACTGTTATAGTAATCGCTTTAGCATTGGCAACAGCAATCACCGTCTTAACAAATTCAGAAGTATTTGCACAAGAAGGACAAAAATTTACTGCGCAGTTATCAGGTCAAGAAGAAGTTCCACCTACAAACTCGCAAGGAACAGGCATGGCTGAGTTCACGGTAGTAGGACAAACAATAGAATATACTGTAAATGCTTCAAACATACAAGGCGTTACAGGAGGACATATAGATGCTGGCAAACCAGGAGAAAATGGCCCTATAATAGCAACACTATTTAAAAATGATTCTCCTACAAACGGAGTATCTAAAACTGGTACAATAACAGCTGACTCAGGTGCATTTCAGTATGTAACAGATTTGACTACGCCTATGAATGATGGAGAGACATATGTCAACATACACACAGTACAAAATCCAGATGGAGAGATCCGAGGACAGATTCAAGTACGGTAATATATTGTTGGGGTAGGGCCCTCAGTGGCTTCTTCAACCATATCTCTTTTTAGCTGAGCAACATACTCTTCTAATATTTTTATTAGCTGCTCTCTTTGTGCGTATTCAGTTGAGCTCCATCTCTTTATCCCAACTTTTACTGTAACTACATACAGAAAAATGATATGATTAAAGCTACTTGTCTTTCTTCTTAAGTTGATATAAGGGTGAATAAATACCAAATATAGTATAGTAGTAGCCCGCACAGGGATGGCGGCAATGGCTGCCAGAGCTATATGGAAAGGAAGCATATCGTTTGGACTAGTCAATGTTATTTTGATTTGGGTTTTTACAGCTAGACAAAAAGCAAACCGCCTAGACATAAGAGAAGTAAGTAGAGAGGGTGGTGCTGGCAGTTGACAGATATGTTTTCAGCCACAGAATCAAAATCAGGAACCAGAACACCACATGAGTACATCAGAGATACCATATCTTTCAGATTTAGAGATTGTAAATTCTGTGGAGCCAGAACTGAACTTACCTGTATAAAATGTGGTTATTGTTATAGCTGCCATTGGAAGAAAGAGAAAGAAGAAAAAAGGATACTTGATAGCACTTTAAATGAGATTTTTTCCTTGTCACCATCTTCTACTAGGAAAAATACACTAATAGTCAAGGACGCCAGAGAGTCATCACTACCACCACAACATCAACAGCAAATAATAGTTGATGTACATGGTAGAACATCTGAACCAATCTGTACCTACTATAGATGTAATCACAAGTTTTCAGTTCATAGTCAGGGCAGCAATGCTTGCAAATGTAAACATCCTACAAACAAAGCTCATGGAGTGTCATTAAGAGTTTTATTATTTCTCTATACAACACCTTTTTTGTTGCTGCACAACTTTTACCAAATATTTGGTTCGTAGTCATGCAAGACTCATTTACATAACCAGTCAGGACAGTGGCTAACATAATCGATAATAATCCGTTCGCTTATAATGATAGACCAAAAGGTAACGGTCCTTACAGTATTAAAATAAGGGAACCTATTTTCTTTGATAGATCTCAGTATTGATTTTATAATATTGCAAATACGAAACAAGTGCGATAATATGGTGAGGATAAATGATGAAACATCTGCCAAAGTTGGCTGTATTAGGTTCGGTGCTAGGAATCGGTGCTAGGAATTGAAAGATAGTCACAATATCAAAGATAGTCCAACACAGTATGAAGAGGAGCTGAAAAGTATGAAAGAGAGACTAACTAGGTGCCTGCAACTCTTAAATATAAATTATAATGACAACCAAATAAGTACAACAGCTTTTAAGCTAATTGAAAAAGCTCTCTCGGAGCAGACAACAAAAAAGACTTATCTCGGACAATGGATTATCGCTTTAAACACAATAGCAGGTTCTTGTCTTCTAAATCAGCGGGTGTTCTCTCAATCTGAAATATATGATTTTCTTGCAGTAGCTGTTACAACTAGCATTGAAAGAAGGACTAAAGTGATTGATGAGATAATATTTAGAATTTATAGAGGTCCCTTGCCTGAAGTGTGAAGCTAGTATATCTAGATATTGTTGCTACTATTTTTATCAACTTCCTGTACTCCAAATGTTAATGGTAGAAAGTTTACGAATTATAGAGTATATGGGATTAGCTGAATTATAGAGTATATGGGATTAGCTTAGTCCAAATATATTGTATACGAATAATGAGAAAGGAGATGAGATATCTAGGAACTAGAGCAAAGAATACTTTACCTGTTGTTCTTCTGACACTAGTAGGATTATTCTTATTCACACAGGGGACCGGCAAA
>DASTUU010000541.1:0-1255 GCA_035759485.1 Nitrososphaeraceae archaeon | reverse complement strand
TCACTTTTCCTCTCTCCAGAAGAAGGTAATACTTCTATTTTGTATCTGTAACCAAAGTGTCTTATTGTTATCTGCAAATAACCCAATGCAACCCCACAGCTAATAGTCAATTCTCTACCTCTAGGATCAGCTACTGGTAATGTCCTACTTCTATCAGCATATAGTTCTATTGTATTATCATTTAGAATCTTAAAGGTCCATGGCTGGGTATTGTGGGTAGAAGGAGCAAGGATGGCATATTTCAAGAAAAATTCCAATTTGTCATGCATTGAACCTTCTTTTGGAAATGCACCTTCAGATATATTCCAAGGCTCCAAGTCATGAGTAAATGGTTGCAACACCCACATCTCCTGCGTTTATAAATTGTTATATTCTCTGTATGCTATATTATAGATTGTCCAATTATTTTGAATATCATAATAGTTAATATTTATAATTATTGCTGATTGTTAGCATGTTAGCTTGGGTTCGTTAGAATTGCTTCATGCTGTGTTTATTATAAGTTCTACAATAAGGCTAATCTCTCCGGATAGGGCAGAGTATCGTTCAAACATCAAGTACAAAATTTTTGTGATTAGAGTCGGCTAGTCTATCGAATTTATCAATAATTCTGCTTGATTATCTTGAATGACCAAATTAGGTGCCAGGAATGGTGAAATTGAGAGCGAACCTCAACCAGGCAGGAAGCCTAAAAGTCACCAAATCCTCCTCCGTCAAATCCTCCAAAGTCTCCTCCGGCATCTGAATCACCAAAGCCAGCTCCACTACTATCTGCCTCTGTACCTGTTTCTCCTGCTCCTCCTTCAGCTCCTCCACCTCCGCTATCTGCGGCCATTTGACTCTCCATAGGATTAAGGGCCATTCCCATCATGGACATCATAGAAGTGAAAAACAGTATATCCATAATTCCGGAAAATAACATAAAGGGCACCCATGACCTGTTGTTATCAGAATTCATATATCTTTGGAGTTGAGCAGTATCTCCATTTTTATTCCACTGTCTCAGCTGTTCAGCTTGTTGTTGTAATTCTTGTTTCTTTGAGTTTAGCATTCTTTGCCCTGTTTCAGTTACTTTGATCTCTAGCTTGTTGCCACCAAAGAATCGCCTTTTCTTTTCTTCTTTTAGAATTAGCCTTTGTAGTGACAAGTCATTTACGACAAGCTCAACCTCTTCTTTAGACAGTCTAGTGGCTCTGGCAATTTTATCGATACTTTTTATGCCTCTAGCTATCGCATCCAATACTATGAAATGGTG
>DASTUU010000540.1:0-3020 GCA_035759485.1 Nitrososphaeraceae archaeon | reverse complement strand
TATTGAAGAATGGGGTGCAGCAAGCTCTGGATCTTCCGCCGCTAGGTCATAGGTCTCTGCCACTGCATTTATCGATGGCCGGATCATTGGATGATCGACTGCTTCCTTTACTAACTCTCCAAAAAGATATATCTTTAGATTTCTACCTCTGAGGCTTTCGATATATTCTGCCCCATTCTTAATCGGCATACAATATGTACTAGCGCTCGAATGTTTATTATACTTTCTCAAGTGCAATATAGTAAAGAAATATTATCATTTCTTGCAATTTTTACACAAATTGGCAAGATCTGGAACTGCTAAAACTGGTACCATTGAATCAATTTCCATGAGGCTTCCTGCAATCTCCATAGGCCTTGATCTGCTCTCTGCTCATTGTGTGATTTTAATGAAATTGCGATGGATCTCGGTATTGGTGTCTCGATCATTTGACAAGTATCATGGACATCCCTCAATAGATTTTGTACTATCTTTGATGCCTGCATCGCAAAGATGTAGGCTCTCAATTTAATGGGCTCTTTTATGCATCTGTGACTTTTTCTCAAGTCAACGTTACTCAATCTCGAAAGAGAGAACATATTAAATTAAATCAATACACAATATTATTGAATATACGTCTGGTTGGTCTTGTCAAAGTTCCTCACAACATGATAATCCCTTCCGAACTGAGATTGCATTAATAATCTTAGCTCTGGGTATATCGCTGATGGGCCTTCCTTTGCCAGCTTGGTTGCAAAATGATCGTTACCTAACAGCCATGTGCATAGCTCAAAAGTCATCTGGCGAACAGTGCCCTCATCTACGATTCCAAGACTGTGGAAGTATTCATGAGCCAACACCATGAATACATAAGAATTGTACTCTTCTGTCGACTTAACAAGCTTTTTCACAGTGGACAAGAGGTATGTATTCACCACGATTGCGTTTGAGCCAAGCATGTGATAGGCTCCAAGGGTACTCGGCATCATTTGCAATATCAGACTTAGCCCGGCTCTGTGGAGCTTGAATTTTTGCTGAACTACTGCCTTCACCAATTCAAAGGTCTCATTAAAGTCCTTTAGACTCGCTATCTTCTCTCGAAACTGGATCTGCTGTTCTGTAGGCATCATCACCATATACTGCACATTAGAACCACATAATGCTTGTTATTATTGTATCTTATAATTATCGCCAAATATGCTGATCCTTTAAGAATAAAACTTAAAAGAGAGCCAGCAGTAGTAACAGCAATAACAATAAAAAAGTAACGCCATCTATAGCAATTTCTGACACTAACTTTGACGGAAAGCTTGACCTTGTAACAGCAGGAGCTAGATTATGAAAGGGAGCACTTGCAAACCAAGATTACACCTGAAAACTGCAGAACCATAGTTGACTATGTCCTCACTCTCATGACTGAAGTAAGCCATTCAGAAAATTACAGGATAGACACAATTAACATGCTAAAGCAGTTGGCAATGATTCATGATCCTAAACCCAGTCCGCTTAACAACTCATATCCTTATCTCAAAAAATGGTTATCTTCTAATGGCTACCCTTATCGTTCGGTTCCTGAGTCTCCACTATTTTGCGACGTGGGAAGAAAGAACACAGATAGAAAGCTATCTCGTAACACTATTAACGTTACGTACAAGCACTACAAAGATTTAGTATTTCCCAAGCTGTTAGACGATCCAATGGTTCTACCAGAAGACAAACCAAAGATCAAAGAGTTGTTAAAGAAAAGGTGGAAGCCTTATGTTCGCAGACACACTGCACCAACACAAATATCTAAAATTCTCAAAGACCTCATTTTGGCGGACCAATACATGAGTTGGTCTATTAAAGGTATGACTCGCTTGAAGCAATACTAGAAGTGAATGGACTGGTCCCAATGAGCAGCGGCTCTCAGAAGAAGAATAAGAAAGATATTCTAAAACCTATACAATGCCCAACTGTGATGAAACCAATAGAAATGACTCCAAATTCTGTTCGAAATGCAAGTATGTCCTACATTATGATGCATACAATGAGAAAATAGAGGAAGCTGAGCATACCAAAAAGGAATTAGAGGAAATGAAGGAGAAGATAAATTCGATAGAGAAACAAGCTAGTAAAAGACAGGAGGATCTAGTTAATGCATTATTTCTTACCGTCGATCCTGATGCTATGAAGAAATTGGATGAGAAATATGGGCCATTTATTCAACAAGTTTTTTCAGACCCTCCAACTTAATGAGTAGAAGAGTAGAAGAAGACAATGGGAGAACGAGAGAGGAAACAACAGGTACTACAACAATAACAAACTGATAATGATATTTCATTTAGTCAATTTTTTAATAATTGCAGAGTACTAAACTAAACTAGTCTTCAAGGGTGGGATCCTTGAGGACATCATCTCGTAACCATGAAATTTCGGCAAGAAGGAAAAGAGTAGGGAGAAATATCCCAGATCGGCCTTCTTCTCATTTTTGTCTGATCTGACGTTTTTCTGTCTACTTGTCTCCGCCTCTCTTTTTTGCCTGTATTTATAGGTCTAGCTAATTAGTTCATTTGGTCAAAATTCTTATAGTCGGAGCAATTAACTAACATTGTATTCCAACAAGCAAGGCTGCACTCTTCGTGAGCTCACACGTCATTGTGAGGGAGGGGGTTTTGTGTAATGTGTTCTTGTCGCCTCCTCTCTCACACGCACATGTGAGCGCAGTCTAGTACACGCACACGCCTACATAGAGAGAGACATATGCATAGATAATTCCCTCCACATCACGTTTCAGACGGGTTTGAGTTGTATAGTAGCACTGGCATACTATAGTTTCTAATAGAAGAATATTACTATCATTTGATGATAATAAGGGAATGCATATGGCTTATATTCAATATCGTGAACAGGATGAGCACAATGATAACTACAAGAACAGCAGCCTTAGTAGCGGCAATGTCTCTGTTGGGCACAGTAGCTCCAGCAGCATTTGCTCAGGTTGGAAACATAAACACAGACGACGACATATTTGCACAAGCAAACCAGGCTAAGATAAGCCA
>DASTUU010000539.1:0-1158 GCA_035759485.1 Nitrososphaeraceae archaeon | reverse complement strand
ATTGAAGCTCATGGTGGCAAAATATGGGCAGAAAACAATATCGATGGAAAGGGAGCTACTTTCAGTTTTAGTGTTCCATACTCACAGTAGCAAAAAGAAAAGAGGGAAAGATTGCTATTCTTAATGTTAGTAACCTAGAACAGCAACATTCTTCAGTCTACTTCTCTACTTTTAACAGCTTTTCTATTGTACCAAATATTGGTGTATTCCCAAAGTGGCTATTGATCTTGGTTGGATCAACCCATACACTTACAGCATTGTTATCCATCGTTTTTATGCTGACTGGGACATTTGGCACTGGTCCTTGTCTCATGGTTATAGTAGCAGTTCCATTATATACTGTTGTCGAGTTATTTGGCATTGACATATCTGTAAGTGTAAAGTTATAGATCATATGATTATGTGCAGCTGATCCATTAGTCATTACCATATTGAACTTTGAATAAAATGTTGCATTAGGAAGATTACCTGTTGCGGCAGTAGCATTTGTAGTAGTAGCGGCAGTATTAGTGGTTTGATTGGCTCCTCCTCCACCTTGTGTTTTATTATCCATCGATAGACTCCCTTTCCAAACACCTGACACTATCCATGTGGGATTACCATTTTCATCATTTTGTAAACTTGCAATGGTTCCAAATGCATGCAATCCTGGCTGCATCATCATTTTGTCATGATGAGAATACCCTCCCTGTTTTTGTTGTGTTGTGAATATGGATATGCCATGGCGCTACTTTGCATTGCTCCTGATACCAGTATAACTGCAGATACAATAAATAATACCGGGAGTAGTTTTGTTTTTGTCATTGCAGGCAATTGCTAGTTGAACCTCATTATTAAGTTTTCATTTTCCATGTTACTTGGAGTCTAAAGAGCTTCCACTTATACTATCCTCCAGGAGCTTTAAAGAATAATACCTCCACTGATTTATGTTAATTTTCAGCACAAAATACTGCATAATGAAGATATATTCACTATTCTCCAGAGGATCGAATCCATATTTAGACTAGCCATTGGCAATCATGAAACACTCCTTGATATGTATTGATTGAGTTTTGTTCCTACTATCTGCCCTATCTCTTATATATGCTAATCTTATCTTTGTACATTCAGGCATTTTGCTTTAGAAAGTCTTCCTGGTGTGGGGTCAATTGTTAATAT
>DASTUU010000538.1:0-5443 GCA_035759485.1 Nitrososphaeraceae archaeon | reverse complement strand
TCTGCCCGGTGTCAAGAAATCTGAAATTTATGATTTGTTCGGAAGCACTTTACTTGCTCAGAGTAAGAGCAAGGCAAGTATAACGTCCAGGGTTGATTCAGCGATAAGTTACCTTGAAAGACAGTCCCTCATTAAGTCAAGAAATAATAGATATATTTCAACTGAATTTGGCAAACAGATCTCCTTGCTTTACATTGATCCATTAACAGGTGTAGAATTTAGAAATGCGGTGGAATTAATAGAAAACAAGAATAGAGGCGACAAGAGAACTACTATTGTGGGTATTAGTGACAGTAGTGAATATGAAAGTGCATTCTCAGCTCATGGCCGCCGTAAAGACAGTGAATATTCTGACAGAGATAATAATGATAAAAATAATAGTAACCATACACTTGGTTTTTTGCATCTAATAACCGATAGTCCAGACTTTTACCCCAAGTTTACATTAAGAAAAAAGGATATCGAAGAGTTTTGCAGTGACATAGAGCAGCATAGAAATGAGCAAATCTGTCCAATAAATGAGTATGAATGTTCCCGTAGTTTTTGGGCCCTGCATAAATGGATCAATGAATCAACAGATAAAGCACTAAGCGACAAGATTGGGATAGAACCTGGAGATATGCACAGAATAGTAGAGGTAGCTGAATGGTTAACATATTCCTTGTACGAGATCGCAAAAATAATGAGGCGTAGCGATTTGCTCATAGAGATCCATCGGCTTCGTCTTCGCATAAAGTACGGTGTAAAGGAGGAACTATTGTCGCTTGTCAGATTAAAGGGGATTGGTAGAATTAGAGCTAGGTCATTGTATAAGGCTGGTTTCACAGACCTTTCTAAGATTGCAAATACATCCGAAGCACACCTTTCCGCTGTTTCGAATATAGGGCCAGCGATTGCAAAAGCGATAAAAGAACAGATACAGAACAAAAATTAGTATAGAATGGGCAACTGTTTTTTATTACAAATGATGAAAAGGAATGCTCAATCTGAATTTTCTGAGTGATATTATACTTTATGGTATAATTGTGTCGTTAGTTTCTTTTTTTTGTGTGTTAATATCGACTCCTCGTCTAATCAAGGTTTTGACTGTCAAAGGCGAGGTAGTACAGGATTATCACAAAGCTGAAAAACCAAATGTGCCAAGGCCTGCTGGTCCTGCCATGGCTGCAGGAATAGGTATGGCTGAGATTATTCTGTATATATTTACAGGGGATTTAAAGGTAGTTGCTATTATGTTAACTTCCATGGTTGCCTTTGTAATTGGATATATTGATGACAAGAAGGTGATGCCAGGATGGTTTAAGCCTGTTGCTTTGTTAGTAGCCCCGCTACCTCTGTTGGTACTGGGAGCTCATGACAATTATCTAAATCTGATTTTTGGCACTGCTTATATCCCGCTTCTATATATTCCACTCATAATAATTATCCTTCCGATTGTTGGAAATACGATCAATTCGATAGACGTCCTAAACGGTGCTGTTAGCGGATTTGTCATTATTGCCTCTATACCGCTGTTAACCAGTATTGCAATATTTGGTGACAATATAATTTTCATAGCCTCCCTCCCTCTATTTTTCGCAACACTTGCATTCTATAAATATCACAAAAATCCGAGTAGAATATTTCCAGGGGATTCAGGCACATTATTGCTGGGAGCAATGTATGGGTCAGTTGCTATAGCAGGTAACTCAGAGATTATGGGAGTTATAGCCCTGCTCCCTGCGGTTATGAACTCATTTCTATTTCTCTCTAGCGTCAAGAGAATTGTTGAACACAGACAGGTCAAATCCAGGCCTACAGTATTGACAGAAGATTTCAGGTTAGCTGCATCATCAGAGTCAAGCGCTCCTATAACACTGTTGAGACTCATCCTCACGGGAGGTCCGCTTTCAGAGACTAAGATAGTCCATCAGATATTCGTCTTGGCTGCATTTTCAGCTGCGTTGTCTTTTATATCAATCCTCATCCAATATTATTTTCAGGAGCTGCACTAGCACGCCACTACTATCCCTAATGTTATTTGTCTTGTTCATATGGGCAATGGTGCTAGCAGTTTGTGTTTTTTTAATAGTTTTTGTTGCTCCTATTCACCTCGTCTTCTTTGGTGACCCTTATGACAGGTTGATTATTTCTCTCATTCAGGCATTTATTGCTATAATAGCTGTTGTAGTGTTTGTTTTTGCGTTATCCAAATTAAAAAAGTTGTACGTACAAAGACAGATAAAACTTCAATGAATATTATCATGTCGATATGCCACTGCTCTTATTCTGTACTTTGTGGCAAAAAAAATGGCCAGACAAAAGTGTATTTGTGATCCAGGAGTTCCCGATGCTGATAGTATACTAGCAAGTAAGTGGCCTCCAGTCTCTACGACAGATGAAGATATACCTCATGTATACTGAGGAGGAAGAAAAAGAATCTACAGCTCTTTCAAGACCCGCCGGTGGAGAAATAGCTCCTGAGGCAGAAACAACAGAGGGCGAAGGAACACAGCCTCAAACACAGGATGAGGGAGCAGCAGAGAGCGGAGTATGAGGAAGAAAAATTTAATGACAAAGTTTCTGGGTTACTTTTAAGCCTACTGTAAATCTCTTTTTTGTATCTTGATTTTCTTTTCCTTGACTATTTTATCTAACGCCAGATCATTTAACCTGGCGGAGGTCGCTTCTTCCATGCAAACATCATAAACACAAAAGGTATCATCATCAGACCTGTTGCGATTAATACTGGTTGCATGATTCTAAAGTCTATTGGAACTCCTATTGCTAGAAGATAAGGGAAAGGATATAGACCTGAGACGAAAAACCAAATTGCAACAAACAACAATATATATCGAATATTGGATTTGAGAAAAATTGAAGGGAGCCTTTTTACTGCATTACATTTTATGCATTTTGTTTTGTTACCGCTGACACATGACGAACATATAGCCCTTTGACAATAGGCACATTTAAGATCTCCAAAATATGAATTGCATATTTGACATTGTGTCAATATTCTGATACAAAGCTGCAGACTTATGTAAATATTTATTTGCTTACCGGGGGATTTTAATAATAAAAGCCGCTCTATTTGAATAGCCAAAGTAATGGCTAATAGCAAATAAGTCGTACCGCTAGAGCTTCCTGAAATGTTGATGAGTCTTTGCACTGGCACTTTTTTGGTTTGCGGCAGGATAATCGATTTTACTCCCACGAGTTATGTCGTGTGCCATTAGAGGCTGCTGCTGTGTACTGTTTGTAGCCCGTTGAGTCCTGTGTGCGGCAAAAATGGTTTTACAGTCATTTATTTCATTAATTTCTTATTTTGAGAAGCTATTCCAAGCGAAAAATGAGGGGTCTCTACTGTTGAGCATTTTATATTCTTCTGTTTACTTAATAGTATCGTCATACTTTTTATTGTAAGAGTGTAGGATATATGCATAAAATATAATGCTGGCAATATTTGCTGAAGGTGTTTCGAAGAGGTACAAGGGCCTGAGTCAAACCGCACTCAGCAACGTATCACTGAGTGCGGAAAGCGGTCAGATTTACACACTTCTTGGAAGGAACGGGGCCGGCAAAACAACTTTTGTACGAATCTGTGCTACTCAATTGATGCCTACTAGAGGCAGGATCCAGGTTTTGGGATATGATGTGATAAAAGAAGCAGACAAGGTAAGAAAACTTGTTTCTATAGTGCCACAGGAAGGTAGACCACTACGAGCTCTTACTCCCTGGGATCACGTATATAACTGGTTGCAAATTAGAGGAGAAAATAAGCAGGTAGCAAAGGAAAAAGCAGAAAAAATCCTTAAGAAGCTCGATCTATATGATGCAAGGGATAGGCCTGCTATGAACCTATCAGGCGGAATGAAACAAAAGGTTCTTGTAGCCATGGCAATGTCCGTCGATGCCCAACTATTATTTTTGGATGAGCCTACAATAGGACTGGATCCTGTTTCTAGACGACAAGTCTGGTCTGCAATAAAGGACTGGAAGAAGAAGGGCAAGTCAATTTTACTGACTACCCATTATATGGATGAAGCAGAGGTGCTTTCAGACAATATCGTAATAATTGATAACGGACAAATAATAGCAAAAGGAACAGTAAAGGAACTCCGTAGGACTATACCCGAGAATATGAGAATAGATATTTCGAAAGATAATGTGGATACAGAATTATTCAAAACATATGGATCGGTAGTAGACTCAGGATCTAACGCAATACGTATACTCACATACGAGTCGGCTGTCAAAGAGGTCACCGAATTGGCTATTAAAAAAAACCTTTCATTTACTGTGTCGCCTATTACATTGGACGATGTCTTCCTCTCTCTCGTTGGCCGGATCGAGGAAGAAAGACGAGAAGATGCCAGAGGGGATCTTAAAAATGATAGGGTTACGACTACTATGTAAGCAATGATAAGATTCGTATTTGAATCGTGAAGTCGGGATGTAATGTAAATCTTGTAGCCTAAGCAGGTATTACTGAGAAACAACAAGTTTTCTATATAAGGTTCCAGTGTTTGTTGCCATATAAAGATATTAAAAGCGCAATAACGCTGCCAATTTTCAGCGGAGCCATATTTAATGGGCCTGACTAATGTCCGAGCATCTCTTCTCAAAAGCCATTATATGTAGTTAAATATAATAGCAAATACTGCGGGAGTCGCCAAGCCTGGTCAACGGCGTGAGATTGATGGCGAGAAAGAAGCTGCGTATCATCACGATGCTCAGATGTTCTTTTGGTAGCATGATGTACTACTGGTTTGACTGGGACACCTCATCCTCTAGAGGTTCGTGGGTTCGAATCCCACCTCCCGCATGCATACCGTATTAATCTGAATGTTGCTTTTCCAAATCGAAACTCGAATTATTTTATATTGTTAACAAGTTGCCTTTCTACTACCAAGGTTTGTTAATGATAAATTTTGTTAAGTATATATCATCCTTCTGAGAAGACTGTCCTTAGCGGGGTGGGGAAGCCAGATCTCTAAAGGAGAGGTTAGGTAATCCCGGTGGGCTCATAACCCGCAGAGCGGTTTTCATTATTGTTTATACGCAATAATGAACGTAAGTTCAAATCAACCCCCCGCTAGTAACTAACTAATAGTAAATAGCTCCGATATCTCCGCTCACTATTACAGGTATGCACTGATAGTATCACTATAGATTCGATAGTTTCGCCGATCGATCTTAGAATGAGAAAAACCAGTTTTCCCGTATTGATAAGTTCTTAGTATAGTCAGTTGACCCTTTTTCTAGTCCATATCTATGTAATGGCTTGGTTAAATGCCTATGCGCCTTCGGTGTTGGGATGTAGAGTCCAACCTGTATTTTCCTAGGTAAATGAATATTGGCTTTTTGTATGGTATATGGCTCTCTTACTTTGCATTTCTTGCATTGAAAACCTTTGTCTTTGCCTTCTGATTTCATCCTCTTTGAGCAATGTCTGCATAAT
>DASTUU010000537.1:0-1529 GCA_035759485.1 Nitrososphaeraceae archaeon | reverse complement strand
CTATAAACCATTTTACATCTTTATGATCAAAACCGAAAAGACGTATTCTCCGCTTATTCAGCTCTTCAACCTGACAATCTCCACACACCCATTGCCCTTTTGCATTCTTCTGAGCACTCCAATCATTAATGTCGATAGGTTTACCCTTTGGATATTGATCAGGATCACATTGATGGCATATGTGTATAGTCCTAGTTTCACCTGTAGTTGTATCTTTGAGTGTTGGCATTCTAATTAATTTATTATCCCTCGCTATAGCTGGTGAACTTGATTGTTCCCCTTTGAGATAGAGCCTTTGCACCCCACTGCAAATCTATATTCTTTTTGATGGCTACATCTTTTTGCCCCGGCAGGGGAGTTGTACTAATTAGCGTCTCTGTATTTCTGTGTGGCGTCTCTAGTTTACTGTGCCTCCGAACCTTTTCAACTGGGAAATCAAACAGACAATGCGGACATGTCAAGTTCCCTTGAGATTTACGAGTGTGTATTATTCTCTGGCAATTTGTGCATGTGTATTCTTTTATATTGTCATAGGTGTTATCGCTTATGATAACCGGCTTATTATTGGCAGTGAACTTCTTTGGTCTATATTTTTTCATATCTATACAGACCTCCGATAGTATGACAAATTGAGACGTAGGCTATCAAAAGTATCATCAAATACTGTATCTTGTTTGCTCAAAAGACCTTCTGTTGCCTGAGCTGTTCTCAAACAGGTAACAACCTGATCAAAACTCTTGTCTAGTGCTAACATTGCAGTACCATCATTCTCGCCTTCGCCCTGTTCTTGCTCTTCAACTATCCACTTCAAATGTGAAAGCATCTCGCGCCCGCGAACAGAGAACGGCACCGGCACTACGAACAAATGCCGCTCTAGCGGTACATTCACAGACTTACACCATGCTTGTTTTTCTGCTAAGTATTTAGGTGAAGGGTTTTGTTTGAACTCAGTACATAGCGCTGTGTATAGCTCGCTATTCGAAGCGTCAATGATTATATTCTGCAATGATAATAATGTCATGTTATCCATCACACTTTAGTTAATGCTGTAGTAGGTGACAACACCACTCTACCAGTGTACCTATTTCTAAGGGCAGCGAAAACAGATTTAAGAAAGAAAACAATATACTTCGTTTGCTAACTTCTTATTTTATATATTCCAGCTAGTCCAACAGGAAGAGCAAGAAATTCCTGGATCTCGAGAGAAAGTTATAGCTGAATATAAAGAAGAGAAGAGATAGACCTTTTCACGTTATCACTTTAACCAATAAGGAAAGAAGAAGATACATAAAGTAACCTTCCTACCTGAAAGATATAGTTTCTGGATATACTAACCGTGAAAATGGATCACCATTGCAATGAACCAATGTTAGTACTAAGAATGGCACGGGACCAAATGAAAATGATATAATAGCACAATGGAATCAATATATATCAGTTAGAATGCATCTTACAATATATTATCGAGGATGAATTTAAATAATTTGCAGGGGATTCATATTTAATTGAGCAGAACAAAAAATATTGAA
>DASTUU010000536.1:0-7620 GCA_035759485.1 Nitrososphaeraceae archaeon | reverse complement strand
GCTTTATAGCATGGGCCTGCTCCTGTATGATTGCTGGATCTCGATCTTGAAGCTTTTTCTGCCGGTTTCCCCGATGCTGTTCTATTTTCAGTTCCTCCAAACGGGTTCTAATATAATGAAATAGAAGCAACCTTTAGAGCTTTTAGGTAAACAATTACAATCTGGACGTCTCCCAGTCTATTGCTCGTCTAGCTATTCAACAAAGATAGATTCAGAAGATAAAAGAATGGAAAACTAAAGAACAAAATGACATCTACCTGGCAGGGTGTGGAATTCATGGAACCATACAATAATTTTGGGTTATCTACAAGCTAACTGACATCAAAAGGATTTTTTCAATGAACAGAAAGCTCGAATAGCTTTCTTTGTCTATCATTGAAATCCATCAAAAATCGAGATAATCTAAATAGTACGGTCCAAGTAATAGTGGACAAAATGTCCATATTTTGGTTTTTTCGGCCTTTAAAAAGGGAGAGCTCAGAAGTAGTAAGGACCTGAAATCTTGTTCCTTAGACGTAGGTTCAATTTTTCCCATAGCACCCTTTCCTGCCTCTTAGCTTCAAAGTTTTTCTTGGCGCGCCTTTCCAATAGGTAAAGTGAATGTAAAAGTCGCCCCTCTTCCATCGTCATTATTCTCTGCCCACATTCTGCCGCCATGGGCCTGGACTATACTATTTGATATGTATAATCCAAGTCCTGTGCCTTTTACTGAATTTGTACTGAACTTCTGAAATAGTCGCGGCATTATTTCCGGATCAATTCCAGAGCCTGTGTCCTTTACCTTGATCTGTGCAAGGCCGTCAATGACTTCAGTCTTTACAATTACTGTTCCCTCGTTTGTAAACTTCAGGGCATTGGTAATCAGATTCGACATGACTTGCTGTATGCGCTCCCTGTCAGCTTCTACCATCACCTTTTTGGGCTCGTATTTGATTTTCACTTTTTCCTTTTCCCCGTTCTCTGATGTAATCCCACGCCGTACATTATTTCTGCAGTCGATTATTACAGATGAAATCACTTCGTTCAGCTCTGTTGTTTGCTTATTCAAGGTCAAATATCCGCTTTCTATTTTGCTTGCATCTAGTATATCTTGTGTGAGCCTCTCAAGTCTTCTCGCATTTCTAGCGATGACCTTAACCTCGTCTCGCCGTCCTCCAAGCTGAGATTCAAGAATTTCTGACAATCCTATAATAGGTTGGAGAGGTGTCCGAAGTTCATGCGCCGCTATGTTAATAAATTCCCTTTGAAGTTTATCATGGACGGTCAGCTGTTCGTTAGCCTGCCTTAGCTCAGATGTCCTCTGTGCTATAGTCTTTTCCAAGGTTTTGTTCCATCTAAGGATTACAAATGCCGCCGTAACCGCTGATGCAGCGATGGCTATTATAAGCAGCATAGAGAGATTTTTCTGACTCTCAACGAGTGCAGTTACCTCGGCCACCTGAGTATATGGTGCAATAATATAAAGGACTCCGAACTGCTTTCCTTCCAGTAGAATAGGGCTATATACGAAGGCTGATTTTCCATTTATAGAGATATCTTCGAAGCCAGGATGTCCCTGTAGCCCCAGTTTGAAGGCCGAGCTCATCTTTCTAATTGTTTCTGAGCCAAATGACTGCAGAAAAGACTGGAATTTTACCCCAAAGACGTTCTTGCCGACATATTCACTATCCTTTAAATAAAGAATTATGCCAGTATGATCTATGAAGCCTACTTGACCCACCAAGTTCGGCGATATTTGGCTCTCCAGGTACTTGCCCAAAACGTCGGTCCTGATTCCTGCAACAACTGTCCCGTTGAACTCGCCCTCCGAAGGAGATCCAATGACAAACAGAGGATCTAGCTGCGCAGACGCGTTCTTTGCAATTATTGGATATGATATGTAAATCCTATTGATTCTATCGTTAGAATCGACAATACTGGAATAATAGACACTATGTGTAGCCTTTGGTTCGCTAAAATAAAGCCTATAGCTTAGGTCTAATCCTCTATACTGCTCATACGCTGTCTGATTAATGTTGCTTATCCAGATTATTCTGCCATCTTTGTCAAGCCACATGTAAAAGTCGACCAGATTTAAGGTAGCCAACTTGGCTTCGTTGAAACTAACTACTGCTCTGTTTAGATTGCCTTCCTGTACAGGGGAGGATGCACCAATTATCCCTAGTAAAGAAGTGATATCATCAAGTTCGTTAGTCAAAGAATTACTTAGATCATAAGCTTGGATCTCGGCATTTGACCTGGTATCACGGGTAGATACTTCCTCAATTTGTGCAGCAGAATATTGTGAGTACTGGTAAGAAATCAGAGCTAAGGAAGTAGCGATACCGATTATAACTGCAATGATGCCAAGATTTCTCCTTGGTCTCTGATTGATGCTCAAGTCCTGCCTTTTTTTCTCGGCGAGATAGATAAAATGCTATGCTACATTCTTCTACGTGCCTGAAGGCTCAGCATTGAGTCGTTCGGGCACCTCTATCTTGAATTGTAAGATTTCATTTGTCAGTCTATTGAGCCGTTCCTGCACACTCTCCGACACTTTGCTCTCTAACCCATGGAAAGGCGCTAGGTAAACAATTCCTTCTCCATTATCCCCTCTTTGTAACTCAATTCCGGGCCTGAATATTTTGCCTGTAAAGTTACCATCCATGACCATCTTTATTGCACTATCGTATGCTTTATCGACATCCAAAACAAATGAACTCAGTACTGTGTCAGGTGCAAGATGGTTTTGATCCTGTACAGCCCCCAAGGCGTAAATTCCACTTTCGCGGGCTGCCTGAATTACCCCTTGGCCAGATGAGTCTGCCACATGAAACATAAAGTCAGCGCCCTGTCTGATGATTGATGTAGCAGCTTCTTTTCCCCTTGCGGGGTTGTCCCAGTCGTTCAGGTAAGTTCCAATCACAGTAATATTCGCATTTGCCCATTTCGCACCTTGCTTATAGCCTTCAAAGATATTCACAACATTTGGATACTCCTCTCCGCCTACAAAACCGATTACATTGGTATTTGTCAACATGCCAGCAAGTGCCCCCAGAAGGAACGATCCTTGCTGCTGTTGTGGGAAGATTGAAGCTACATTCTCGGACCCTACAAGGCCAGTGAAAACGACTATCTTGGCCTTTGGATGGCTTTGACCTACCTGCAATGCAGGTTCGCCCCACTGGAAGCCATGTGCTATTATCAAATCGTATCCAGACTCAGTATAATTTCTTAGTGTCATTTCAATATCAGGAATTGCCACATTGTCTTCAGTGGCAATGCTGAAGTTATATTTTTGCTCGATGTAACGGGCAGCATTTAGACTGGACTCACCCCAGCCCTTGTCGGAAAAGTTTGCATCAGTAATGATTGCAATCCTCAAATTTGATTTTGGGACACCGTTATCACCAGGAAAAAATTCTCGTTGCAATAGAATAGGGTAAGCATAGAAAAAAGAAAAGACCCCGACTGCAATGACTACTGAACCTAATGCTATAGCTATATACAGCTTGTAGTGTGTAAGGCTGCGGTTCTGTGTCTCCTCTGCCATTGGATCATTCCTCCTCTAGGCGGGAATAAAGTTGATCTATCCAGCCGTGGTGTAGGACCCCGGCGCCATGTTTAAAGCTTATGAGCTGTCATGATGATCACGATATAAACTTGAGGCCTTTCGGGAAAGATTTGGCTCAGCTAATCCAATTTGCAAATTGATATGATGAAATAAAAAGGAAGAGACGAGATAATTCACAGAAATGCTAAAACTAGTGCTTTCTATATTTCCAAAATACTAATTCAGGTTACTGAACATTTTAGAAACATGATCAATTATCGACAGGCTATGTTTGACTAAAATTTTGTAGACTTCGAATTGTGAGCAGGCGTTCGCGTCAGTTATACTTTGTGGTTTTTAGAAGAGTTTGCTAAATAGGATATGCTATCATTCCACTTATTAGATAAGAATTCTAAACCACAAAGTTACCATTATGGTTTTGGTATCATCAAGGATTGGGGTTGAACGACTCTTAGCTATTCCATCAGAATGGAAGGCTAACTGTTATTGACCTGCTCAAAGTAGAAGACATGGCGATTGCTAATGCTTTATCTTTTGTGCTACCAATAGTCTTGCATATCCAATGTTGCACTTCATCAAGAAATATAGCTATATCAATGGCCTTCCTATTTCTATTACCTTTCTTGAAGAAGCTTAGCTTTGATTTTTGTTAGTCAAGGAGCCACTATGGCTCAGCCTGAAAGTTAAAACACCGATTTAGGAAAATTTGCAGAATGCTCAAGCCACCACCCCAATCCTTCATGCAATTCAAAAAAATCTGCTAGGATAATATTGCCAAAGGCTGTTCTATGACAAATTTTTATTCCCAATCCTTGAATTTAACTGAATTTTTGTCTAAATCTCGACATGTTTATTAGGAAATCGATGATAAGCTGAAGAGTCATTGTCCTTACTATTTCGCCTAAGAAGGCCTCTTATCTTCTCAATTATCATTTCTATTCTTATTTTCAGTACAGCTTTTGGATTATACTTTTTCTCTAAAGGATCTGCTGAGGATAATGTCCGTGTCTTGTTATTCGAACAACAAAAACAACGGCAGATAGAGAACACAGTGTCTCTAAGTAAGCAAATAGAATCAGATCTTGATAGAGTTGTCATGCGGCTTGAATTACTTGCAAGAGAACCTGCATTGCAAAAAGGTGAGCTAAATAGTCAAGAAACATCCACGTTGTTAAAGCAAGCAGACTCAGATATCAATTCTCAAATCACGCCCATCGACACTCTGGGACTGCTAAATTCGAGTAACATCCTGGTAAACATCTCTCCCGATGAATACCGTAATTATATCGGCCTAGACAGATCGCAAACAGGATATGTGAAAGAGGTGAACAAGAATTGGCAACCCTACGTCTCTTCAGGCTTTCTTGGAGCCTTAGGGCGATATATTATAGCTATCGGCATTCCAATAACTAATCTTGAAACTGGCAGGCATGTGGGAATTATTTCTACAGCGCCCTTAACAAGCAAATTCTTTGAGCGTTATGGCAATATTTTGAACATAAATTCACAGTTTATCGTTGCAGTGGATAGAGATGGCAAATACTTGACTGCTGCGCCTCCAGAATTGGTGGGTAAGGATTTCTTTGGAGAAGAGGTCCAAAAGCTTACTAATGGAAACCTGGAGGTTTACACACTGTATGAAAATGCTGTGAGATTTGGTAAGCCTGGCAGCGCCATCTTTGATGCTGGTTTTGGAGAGCAATTAGCTACGGCATACCCAGTGTCATATGGAAATCAAGGCCAAATAATGACTGTAATTTTGTCAACTCCAACTTCGGCAATATATTCTGAAGTAGAAAACGCATTGTTCATTCAGAAGTTACAGACAATATCTATTCTTACAGCCGCTACCTCTGCAATCTCTGCACTAATCTTCTTTATTCTCAGGCGTAATGCTGCACTTGAAAGAAAGGTAGAAGAAAGAACATCAGAATTGAGAACTGCTAATGAAGAACTCCTCGTCCATGATAAGATGCAAAAAGAGTTCATCAATATTGCAGCTCATGAACTTAGAACACCAATAGTACCGATACTTAATCTTTCTGAATTACTGTATTCTAACGTATTATTGTATCCTAACGCAAGAGAGCGACAACAACAACAAGAAAACGGACAAGAAGAACAAAAACAAAAAGAAATGATAGAAATGTTAAAGATAATTCTTCGAAACGCAAACAGATTACATCAACTTACAGAGGACATATTGGATACTACAAGAATTGAAAGTCACACATTAAAGCTAATGAAAGAGAAGTTCAATCTAAATGATGCAATATTAAATATTGTAGACCACTATAAAGAGCAAATCGCAAATGTTAATGTAAAACTAGTATACGAAGCCGGGGATAGCATTACAATAGTAGAAGCAGATAGACGTAGGCTGACTCAAGTTATTTCTAACCTTCTAAATAATGCTCTCAAATTCACAAAAGAAGGTACCATAACTATTACTACTACTACTACTATTGAAAGAAAAGATGCTGAGAGAGATACAGGAGAAGAAGTTATTGTATCTGTAAAGGATACTGGTACTGGCATAGATCCTGAATTAATGCCAAGGTTATTCACAAAGTTTGCTACAAAATCGTATCAGGGAACTGGACTTGGCTTGTTTATATCAAAAAGCATAATTGAAGCGCACGGCGGCAAAATGTGGGCTTCTAATAATAATAATAATAATTCTGATGGAAAACACAAGGGAGCGTCATTTTACTTCACACTGCCAGTTGTTAATATGAATCAACTACCAAGAGAGGAGAAGGAGGAGGCAAGATCATACAATGGCCCATTACAATGAAAAGAATAGTAAGAGAATCCTGTTGTTAGATGATGAACCTGATGTCACTTATGCGATAGGGAAGGTTTTAGCAGACCATGGATTTGTAGTATATTCATATAATGATCCTTCTTTGGTATTATCTCAATACAAACTTGGATTATACGATTTGTTACTCCTTGATATCAGGATGCCAAAGATCAATGGCTTTGAATTATATCAAAAGATTAGGGAAATAGACAGCAATGTCAAGATTTGTTTCATAACTGCTAGTGAAATGTTTTATGAAGAATACCGAGTACTTGATGCGTATCCAAGACTAAATAATGAACACTTTATCCAAAAGCCGATCAGAGCCGAAGATCTCATACATCAGATAAATGAAATATTATTATCTTCTCATTAGAACAGACGTCACACTATATATTATTTCCTCAAATGAATAATGTTGATTAGTTTAGTGTACATCATGCACTTAAGCTTTGATGGTGGTAATGTTAAGTGCCGAATTTATTATATTGATTAGATATTCTCTTTTTACTGGCTTTCTGATGATATCATTATATTTTATATCAGGCAATATGCTTACCAACTCTTCTGCTATATCAAGAGCAGATACGAACATTATCTTGATCTGAGGGCTCAATGTTTTTAACTTGTAGAAAAGCTGAAGCCCATTTAATCTTGGCATCCTTACGTCCAAAAGTACTAGCTGATAGTAAGAGGAAGGATCTGGTAATTGTACAAAATGTTTTAGTGCTTCTGGAGGATCTGTAAATGCTTCTACTTTATATCCTTCAGCAGATAAGAGTCTCTTATAAGTAAAGAGTGTGTCTGGTTCGTCATCTACTATCATGATATTGGCAGAATATTTTTGTTTCTGTTGCCACTCCTTCTGTTGACTGTGCTCATGCAGCAGTTGCGATTCTTGCTTGATTTGAACACTTTTTATTTTGGGGGTTTCATTGGATCTAAATAGCTGATTTATGTTAATGGTGTCTTTTTTAGTGGTATTATTCTTGCTCAATGCACGATATACTGGATACTGATGTCTAAAACCAACTGAATATCCTCCCAATTCTTTGAAATGGTATTTACCAAAAAAAGAAAATGATTTTACAATTTCATATAGGTCTCCACCTATCACTATTCCATTTGGTTCTGCCATTGAGTTTATCTTTGCGCATATATTCATAGTAGAACCGAACAAATCTTCGCCTTTAGAACTGGTTGAAGTGGCAACTTCCACTCTACCATAATCTGCACTAATTCTATAACTAACTGGCGGGAT
>DASTUU010000535.1:0-2034 GCA_035759485.1 Nitrososphaeraceae archaeon | reverse complement strand
ATTTGGAATAATTGAGGCATTTGGTTCATTACGACAATGTGATTTGATTGTTGTTCAAGGCACTGTAACAAGAAAGATGGCTCCAAGGTTAAGGATGGTTTATGATCAGATGCCAGATCCAAAATATGTTATTGCCATGGGAGCCTGTGCAATTACAGGAGGACTTTATATTGATTCTTATAATGTGCTACCAGGTGTAGATGGAATTGTCCCTGTTGATGTGTATGTACCTGGCTGTCCACCAAGACCCGAAACCCTTATTCAAGGATGCATGCTGCTCCAAGAGAAAATAAAAAGGTCGAAGATCAGATAAATGAGCTCGAATCAATCCAACACGCAAAATGGTTCTGAGCAAAAAAAGGACGTAACTGACTCAACGCAGACTTCATTGTCAAAAAAAACTGAAACTACAATTCCAGATTTTGAAGGTAGCATTGTCAATCAGTTAGTTACAAAATTTACAGATAAAATTGTACAAGTTGTTTATGTACGCCCAGGGAGAACAAAAATTCTTGTTCCCCCAAAGGAGATCGTTCATGTAGCTACATTCCTTAGAGATACTTTGGGATTTGATCACGCAGAATCTGTCTCAGGGACGGACTATCCAAAAGATAATCAAATTGAGGTGATTTATCACTTGAGCTCCTATTCAGATGAAAAACTCTCTTCACATGTTTTGGCCCTGTCAACAAGGGTAGATAGAAACGATTGCAGACTGCCAACATTAATTGATATTTTTAAGAGCGCCGAGTATCATGAAAGGGAAACCTTTGAAATGCTTGGAGTCTATTTTGAGGGCCATCCAAGAAACGAAAGATTTTTACTTCCAGAAGACTGGGCAGATATTCCTCCGTTGAGAAAGGAGTTTAGGATTAAAGGCAGATAGGCGAGATAATAGATGGAAAATTTCGAACAAAAGTTTGATGAAACTATCAAGAGGGGACTTGAAATTGTGAAAGAGACAGAAGAAGATAGATTAATGACGCTTAGCGTTGGTCCTCAACATCCAGGTTCAGGACACTTTAGGTTTACCATCAAGGTAGATGGAGATTATATCGTTTATTGTGACCCAGACCCTGGATACGTACATAGAGGTGAAGAAAAAATGTGCGAATACAGGAACTTTATTCAAAATATTCCGCATCTTGAGCGACCGGTAATCCATGATTCTACAAATATTACATATTCATACAGTTTAGCAGTGGAGGAACTTACGAATATCCAAGTTCCACTTCGTGGTCAATACATTCGTGCTTTGGCCTCAGAACTCAATAGACAGGTATATACGCTTTATTGGCTAGGAATATACGGAATATTTCTTGGACATTCTACCATGTTTATGTGGCCAATTGGAGACAGAGAGCTCTTCATTGATCTTTTGGAAGCACTTACCGGCGCAAGAGTCACACATGCATTCAATATCCCTGGGGGTGTTCGGAACGATATGCCCGAAGGATTTAAAGATAGATGCCTAAGACAAGTTGCTTATTTTGAAAAGAGACTTGTCGAATATGAGGACATTTTTTACAATAATCCATTATTTAGACAGAGAACCGAGGGAGTTGGAATTTTGACAAAGGAAGATGCCATAAAGCTTGGAGTTACAGGTTCCGTTCTTAGGGCATCGGGAATTCCATTCGATGTCAGAAAGGCAGAACCGTATGATGTTTATGGTGAAATAGATTTCAAGATACAATATATGAAGACTGGTGATTCTTATGCGAGATCAATGGTCCCGTTTCTAGATATGAAAGAGTCATGTCATATAATTAGAGAATTGCTGGATAAGATGCCTCAATCAGGTGAAGTGAGAGCAAAGTTACAACCAAATCCAAAGGGTCCGGCCGGAGAATCGTACAAAAGAGTAGAATCCGGAAGGGGTGCTTTGGGATATTATATAGTGAGTGATGGTACCCCAAAGCCTTATAGGGTTAAGATATCAGTAGGCTCATTTAGGAATATGCTTGCACTTCCATTCCTTTTGATAGGATCAAAATTAGCTGACATGCCATCAATTTATTGGTCATTAAACTA
>DASTUU010000534.1:0-4451 GCA_035759485.1 Nitrososphaeraceae archaeon | reverse complement strand
GATGATAATATAGCATTAAGGGCCATAGAGTTATCACTTACAAAGTTTATCCGTCTAGTAGAGTCATTCCATAAGAACAAGGCATTGATATCGCGAATAGTGTCTGTATTATCTGTGATAGGAGATTCTCCTGTTACTGTTTCTCCGAAACCTATATTATATAATATCTGATTGTTTGTTATCCTCTGAATCCTTTGAAGATCCATGACTACTGCTTTATGAACTTCTGTATTACTACCAGATCCTTCGATGTCTACTGCTAGCAGTTTTAAGTTGTTATTGTTACTTGGTAAGTTAAGAATAGCACCACCATCTACAAGACGACAGGAGTCAAACAATCCTGTATTTTTTCGAAAAATCAACAATGATATCAAGTATCTGAATTAGTTAAGCATTTTTATGGAGTATACAACTAATAATAGGTATTGTAATAGAGTGGCGAAAATCTAGTAATATGGTCTTCTTTTACATCGAACAAGTCTTCCTCCCTCTCCACATGGATAGCTATTACTTATAACGCTGGTGACTTTTCTGTTATTTGTTCCCATAGTTTGTCGTATACATGTGAGAGAATATACTCTCAAATAGTAGTTGGTGAATCGCACTAGTTGGTAAGAAATATTGTAGAAGATGCGAGTGCTGCTTTCTTTATCACTAAAAGTATACCTTGTATTATTGTATTGGCGTTTTCTGGTAATTCAACAAATGAATACAATCAATACCTACCTGTATTCGAGGAGTCTGTTAAAACAATAAAAATATCGAAGCCTGGTGACATTGCTACCTCAGAGTTGTACAAAAAACATAAGGAATTAGAGACTCAGACGAATCAGACCATAGGCTAGATCTGGTATCCAAGTAGTTGAGTTTCCTGCGGTTTTCCACTTATTGTGTAAAAAAATGGATGTGGAACATATACCAGATCCAATAAATATAATCCTTTATAGGACATCACAAATACTACCACATGTTAAAGAACTCTTTTGTCTTTATGATGCTCTCAGCAGCATCATTAATTGGAATAGGTAGCGCCTTATATCATCAACCCGAAGTCGTCAAGCACAACCACAACAACCACTAGGTTTACCACAAAAATTACAGCAACAAAGCAACATAGGGACCTTGATTCAAATAAAGGAGGACAAAGAATTGATAAACAGATTATTTCCATATATTATTCAGAAAATAGATGGCAAGACGCTTTTGCAAAAGATAGACGGAAAACTGTTAGCGCAGAAGGTATTTCCTTACTTGGATCTTAATGTAATTCTAACACAAAGACCAGGTCAGATAGGTGAGAGGAAAGCAGGATTCCTATCATCGGCAGGCGCCGCTTGGGGAAAGGCCGGAACCCATGCCAGGTGAAACTGCAGTTAGTGCAGGATTTACCCATGAATTGAAATCAAGGACCGAGCAATCTATATTTAACCTAAGAAGGAACGATCCAAATTCAAATGCATGGGATATAACCACAGGTCTTGATGGTAGTGGGAAAATCTTCACCTACGCAGAGTGCCTAAAGGTTGAGCTCGGTTTGACGCAAGAACAGCAACCACAACAACAACCGTCACAATCACAACCACTAGGAGGGCCACCACTACGACCACCGCCAGAATTTGGAAAGTAAGTAGTTATTTTTTATGTATCATCTATACGTTAGTTAGTGGAATTAGGCTTCCAAGGGATTTCGATCGAGACCATATCTTATTTTTAGATATACTTAATTGTCGTTCTAGCCTTTATCTCCATTTGAGCCATGTAACTTACCGCCGGGAAATTATTATCTATGGCCAAATGGACAACCCTGGATACCTGGTATCCGCCAGATCCAGATCTAGAAGGGTGTGTTTTCTGCTAACGTGATTTTGCTTAACCCCCGAAAAGAAATAGGCTAGATGGCTAGAGTGGATTTACCTATGTGTTGAACTATTACCTGGGTAGAATGGTTAGATATAGTATGACGATTAGTTAGTTAGACTTATCCTTTATATTTGTTAGATATAGTGAAAAGACATGACATATAGACCATCATCAACAATATCTGGCTTTACGGATAGAATTGTTAGCAAAAAAGGATCAGGGACACAGGTTGTTGCCGGATTGATCGTTCTGATTACAGGAATAGGAGCTACCCAAGTAATAGAAAACCAATTGCTTGTATACACAATTTTAGCTATAGGCCTAGCAATAATTATCTCGTCATTCTTGATGATTATACAACAATATCAAAGAGCAATAATCCTGCGACTCGGAAAATACAGTAGGCAAGCTGGGCCAGGAGTTCAGGTTAGAATACCATTTGTAGAAAATGTATTGGTTGTAGATATACGGGAAAAAGTAAGAGAATTCAATGCAGAGAGGATGCTTACGAAGGACAATGTCCCTGTAACAATTGATGCTATTCTTAGATACAAAATAATCGAGTCAAGATCTAGAGATGCTATTTTAAATGTAGAAAATTTCAATGAAATGATACAGCAAGTATCGCAAACTACCCTGCGGAACAATATAGGTTCTTCATTGTTTCAAGATGTGCTGTCAAAGAGAGAAGAGATTAACCAGCATATTAAATCTGTTATCTTACAAGAGGCTAGTAATTGGGGAATAGAAGTAACTGGAGTAGAGATTCGGCAAGTCATTATTCCACAAGAGTTGGAAGCAGCTATGTCAATGCAGGCACAAGCTGAACGCGAAAAAAGTGCTAGGATAACTTATGGTGAATCAGAAGTTGAGGTAGCACAGAGATTTCTGAATGCTTCTAAGGTATATGCAGATAATCCAATGGCATATGCACTTCGACAATCAAATATGCTCTATGAATCGATGAAGATACAAGGTAATACAATAATTATGGTTCCCTCCGAAACCTTGAGTGCAATGGGCTATGGAAACTTAGCAACGACTATTGGTTATTTGGATAACGTGAAAAATGCAGCGGCTAAAGTAGGAACAAAGGCATCTTCTACTACTGCAACAAACTCTGGCTAGCAAAATACAAGTAACTATAATACAGTCAATCTGAAACTAAAAATACAATAGTAGGTTAAATAATTAAAATATGAAAAGTGGCCTTGCAATAGAAAGACCAGGACCTAAACATAATATAGATATCACGTGATTGGTAGGGAAGAGAACCATAGCAAAGGCATCATGTGCTCCTGAAGAAAGTTTGGTCGGAGGTGGATTCTATGTCACTGGATCCGACGATGCAGCTTATTCCCACAAGGAATCCTTCTTCTCAATAGATACAAAACATGGGTTGTCTCACATGATATAAAAACATGGGCTGCAGTAACCGCATTTGACCATGATGGTACTCTCACAACCGATACCGACGCCACCACCAGGAGGCCCACCACTACAACCACCACGGCCATAGTTACTTCCTAAACCTAACTAACTAACTAACTATCTTTTTTTATTTTTATTCTCGTTCTGGCTCGCGCTTCTACATACAATTCAAGTTCTCCTTCTTGTTAACGGATCTAGTAGTCTCCCTCTCCATACTTATAGCTACTATTTATATCAATAGCATCATTTCAGTTAGTTCTCCCATTGGTTTGTCGTGACCTATGTCTGAGATTGCACTCTATAGCGCAAGCAGGCGGGTCACATTATACAGCTGGAGGAAAATACTGCAGAAGATAAGTTTGTAACATAGCCGTAGTCTTAAGAATATAATTTAGTATACATGTTCTTCAACACCGCTGCGGCTGCGTAGACTTTTGATTGTAACAACTGTACCAGCACAACAGACAAATGTAACAGTCAATCAAACTACTGAACCGATTAGCCCACAAGCACTTCAGCCTTTAGAGAATCTTACACAGTCACAGACTGCTGTTAATCTATCAGGGTTCGAAAATAAAACAATGGTAACTCCTACAGGGAATGCAACAACTACAATAGTGAATAAGACAACTGTACCATTTAATCAAACAATGGTAACTGCAGGAGAAGCAAATCAAACAACAGGACCAGGTCAAGCAGGACAACAGCAACAAAATCAGACAGGGGGCAACCAGACCGGGGGGAGCGCAGAATCAGACACAAAAGGGACCACTGGAACAATTAGGTGAAACATTAGGTGGAATCTTTGGACAACACTAAACTGATGAAATGTACAAATCCGGGAAGTTAATCCGAGGTGGACCTAAGAACTGAGTAGACACAAACAGGAACACCACTCTCACTGATTTTATAAAGCATCTCGGATCTTTGGTGTTATACAGTCGTGATATCATCTGTATGCATGGCTAAAATAACTTGGCCATTATTTTATTTTGAATGAGTATTAAAAAAAGGTGTGTAAGAGCTCTAATACATTGATATGCTATCACTCGTATTCTATCTCTTGTTTGACGACTGCTATCGCATAACATTCAGTCGAACAGTATATTTCTGACCCCGATACAATCACAGGGTCTTTAGGATCAAAATGAGTAATGTTA
>DASTUU010000533.1:0-3067 GCA_035759485.1 Nitrososphaeraceae archaeon | reverse complement strand
GAAGGTTTAGTGAGGAGCTAGGCCGTGGAACCTTGTGGATTTGCCGCAGTGGTAGCTCCCATACTTAAGCTTACTATTGGCAACAGTACTAATAGTATTCTGATATGCATTAATCGCATAATTCAAGATGGAATTAAAGTTGCATATAAAATTATTTCTAGTTTTATAATACTACTAAGGATCAGGGGGACAAAAGCGTAGCTGGCTTCCACAATTTTTCCCTTTATTGATTCCTCTATTTTTATAATAAAAAATCGAGATTAAATGTTGTATTCTATTATCAGAATGTTCCGTTTGTAGTTTTCCTTTCTTCTCCTTCCATTGTTTCTTCTATTCTCCCGTCTAACCTCTGCAGGGTGTCTATTTGTTCTTGCTTTTGAACAACAAATTTCAAAGCATCTGATACTATGTTGACATTCGTACATAAGTCCATGATATACCGATAACAATCATTTGCTATCCTTCTTGCTTCTAGCTTTATTTTAGGATCTGCTGCTGCCTCACCAATCTCCAAAACTTGTTTTAGGTTTTGCTTCATTCCTATCATGCATTTTTGGTATTCTTCTGGTACTACTTCATTGATATGTTTTTGAAGACTTTGTTGGGCTTGCTTGCGTAGAAACTGAATATCTCTGTTAACATCTGCTAGGTTCATCTCAAGCTTACTGGCTATTTCCCTTTGACTGTAACCTTCGCTAGCTAGTTCTAGGACTTTGCTTCTTCTCCATTCAAGGTGCTGCTGTTTTGTTTCTGAAGTCAATGTTTCATTTCTCCACGCTTATTTTAGTCCAAACCTTTTTGCTTCATTGTACCTTGTATCTGCAATCAGTTATTATATTTGTATTAGGAAGGTTCTATAGCTTCTATTTTAAAGATATATGTAATAGAAGCATCCAGAGTACTGAAGCGATAACTTTTACCAGGCTAGAAAAGACATAGAAAATAGAAATGTATTCGTCTAATCTGAATAGTGTCATCAGCTTTTCTGCAACAGGGACTCTTATTATCTCGCTGCCATATATTCGCATTGTTCCTAGATATCCTCCTTCAGTGTCGGATATTGTAATATTTTCCCTTTGCAGAATTTCAATTCGTACACCATATGTGGATCCCGACCATGGAATATGTTACAATCATAGTCTGTAAAGTAGTTTTCCAAGCTCTTACCTCATTTTCCCAACTAAAATATTATTATTTCAATAAAATCACTGTGGGTTTTCAGATGTCAAAGAAACTCATCCTAGCCGCAGGGAAAACCCTAGACTCAAACTTCGACTACCACTAAATCTCGTTAAGTCTACTGCGGCCATGGGTAGAGGTTCATCAATAGGCCACAGTTCTCACATTCAAAAGCCCAACACTCTCCTTGTCCGAAGATAGATGTGATTCCATGATATCTTGAGGTAGAGCCACACACAGCACACTCTGTTGTTTCAGGTGGAAAAAAGTGTTCAGTCATTGCTTGCTTTCCTGTGTAGCCAATACACGATAGTGTAATATTTGATATGCTTTTTTTGTCACCATAAGAAATGGAAGGTTGGTTGTAGTATAAGGCATATCTTACGACGACAGAAAACCTATAATACCAGATAGTATAAACCTATGTAATCTGAAGTCACTCTGCCTGCACACCTGTCATCAGGCAAAAATAATACTTTATAAAAGGAAATAGTATTACAAATATCCTCAACTATTTAATTATCTACAATTGAAAAGAATAGCATTATCATCTCACCGTTATCACGATGAATATCTAAACTTGCAATAAAAACCATTCTTGCCAGAATTATCCCATTTCATACCATGATCGTCATATCTATATTTGGTTGAGCGTGCAACTACAAGATCAGAACCGGGAACAACAGTGAATGCTGGATTAACTATACGTGACTCTTGGTTTTCGTCTCCTCCTATTACTCCTTCTATCTCAAGTTCTATCGAATCTTTGATATGGAGCCAACGACGTTTTCCATCTATCCCAAACTCAATGGGTGCAGATTTTACACCTAACACCTCACCAATAAAGTTAGTAGCAAGCCCAGCAAAAAAACCTCCTGCTTGACCAGAGAATATCTTGATAAGTGAATCGGATTGCTCTTTAGTTGCTCTTTCATCGATATATAATGCTGCTTTCCACTTGGGTCCTGTTAGCATATTACCTGGTGTATGAAACAGACCTACTACATTAAGTTCACCGACATTAATGTTATCATAACTACCATTTTGAATATGCCAGGCAGTAGTTACGTTGCAGCTACCCTCATCTGGATCTTCCTTAAATATACATGGACATGTTACATCACAGTTACATCCTTCAAAATAATCTCCTTCAAGTTTCCATGAGGAACTAGCTATAGTTGCAGAATTATTACTAGAAGATGTCAAATTTCTATTTATTAACATTAGGACAAAATTATAAGGTTTTCTATAAATATAATACTTCTGTCAACCTATCAGGACACACAAGCCGATATAAACTCATAATGCGATCAAAGGAACAACCGAATTGAAATAGACTCTCGTATGAAATTTCATTAAACGTCTCGTTCTTAGATGCTGTGTTCAAACTCACTTAGGTTGGGAAGCATTACACCTTTTTCCTACTCTCACATATGCATCTGCTTTTTCCTTTAAACCAAAAACTTTCTCAAGCATCTATTTCCTGTAGTGTGGCTACGACTATCCAACACTTGATAATTGTTGATAGTGCGCTTCATGATACGGAAGTAGATAATAAGAAGAGTTCGCTTAAAAATTAGTCTTCTAACTAGAGCGAGATTAATTAGTCAGCTAATACTGCGTCAATTCTGCTTACCAGATCCTTTAACTGTATAGGTTTTTGGATAAACATATCTTTGTTAAATTTACAAAAGTCTCTATATTCCAAGTTACCAGAATTTCCTTCTTCCTCTACTCGTCTTTGGCCTTTCCTATCTCTAATCTGCTCATAAAATGTTTCTGCCGCTGTGATAAACATAATCTTAACTTGACTGTCTATCTTTTTAATCAATGAGTATAACTGAAAACCGTTTATATGTGGCATTTTGATATCCAGCAATACGAGATC
>DASTUU010000532.1:0-15000 GCA_035759485.1 Nitrososphaeraceae archaeon | reverse complement strand
ACACCTAAAAACCTTTATGAGTCCGTTAGAATCTATTTTTAGTAATGAAAGATTGCAAATACTGGCACGCTGCTAACCGCAATGGCATCCTACGCTTAGGTATAACTGCCGTTATCTTATTTTCCCTCCTGAGTCTTTCTATACATATTTCAGGAGGACTCAGGGCTGATGCTCAACAAAGTAACATGTGGTATGTTGGTAAGGGAGCCAAAGAAAATACCTACTATACATACAAAATCCAAGACGGAGATACCAATCAAGGTCAGCCTTTTATTATGACTATTTACTTCAAAGATTACAACGAAGCAGGAAAATATTGGGTAGCACCAGTATTCATAGTCGACAGGGGAAAGGTTCTAAACGGGACTTTCCATCTGAGTGATCTTGACTTGACGGCCTTGGGAAGCTCTGATATTCCTTCCGAAATGTCTCCTTATAGAAGTGCTTATGCAAACACACTTCAGTGGCTTGAATCATTTGTCCCCAAGCCTGGCCAGTCATTGTCAGCAGTCAATTGGGGTAAAATTGCCTCAATAGGAGGGTCGCCTGTTAATCCTAGTGGAGCTGCCAAGGTCACTGTTCCTGCTGGAACCTTTGACACTACACTAATAAGCTATCACAAAGGAGTAGATAACCGAATTTGGGTCAATAGAGATCTACCTTTCCCAGTGAAGGCTGAAACTTATGCCGATGTGACTACTGGTAACCCACCAATACAGTATGCTTATGATCTGCAGGCTACAGGAGAAGGACAGCCCCCAGCTCCTCAGAGTCAAATAGAAATCCCCAAACCCCCTTTAAAAATCCAAACTGCTAGAGGAACCTACATAATACAGTTATTGTGGTCTCCAGAGGCAATCCGAGTTGGGCAGCCCGTCGAATTTGGTACCATCTTCACTAACGCTGCGGGCAATCTACTAAGTGACGTAAGATATGGTTTCAAGGTAACCGAACCCGGCGGCACTGTTCTAAAAGATCTCAGGAACCAGAGGGCAGATGACGGGACAGGGGTACAGAAACTGACATTCGAAAGAGATGGTCCCAAAGATGTTGAAGTCACAGTCGAAGCTGTTGGAGGAAATCCGATGGGGGAGTTTGTAGAGAGCTCAACGTTTGGTATGGTCGTTCAGCCTTCTGCTGGTGGGGAAACTGCAGCAGTCGCAACTCAGAACCAGACTACCAACGCGACAACCACGTCTCCTTCAGCATAAATGTAAATCCCCGCTTGGAATGCGTTACCTCATATTAGGGATCTAGATTATCCCCTCATATTTATTCACTTTGCACATTAAAATCGCCAAGTGTGGCCTGCACCGAAGTGCAATCCCAGTTTGGAGAAGGGATAGCAATGTGCATAACAAAATCAATCGTGACTTTAAACAGGTATACAATTTCTGTTCTGACTCTGATTAATAATCTAAATCTTAATTAATCGATTAAATCTATCACGAATATCCATGATTAATTTATTCAAGCGCTGGAAACCAAGGGGAAAGATGTTCAGTTTGAGATGCGCTCAATGTGGTTCTGGCTTTCTTTCCAGTCATAACCTAGAAGCACCAATTTGCGGCAAGTGTCTACAAACTGCCAAGTCCCTAGACTCGACGATCGATTATGACAAATCCTGCACAACATGCGGTAAAAATGGAGTCATCTATGGAAAAATGCAATGTCATTCATGTTATTTCGGTTTTCAACAAGAAGAAAGAATTTGAGTGAATGCTGTGAGTATTTCGCAGCTAATAGATTTTGATGAGATAAAAGAACCTAATATGCCAGCTGAATTGAAATAAAAAGGAGTTCAGCGGTAAGTTTGTTAAACCGTCGTTATAAAGAAGAATGATATACAGATACCTTGTACGGCAAACATGTATCTTCAAAAAGTCGTATTTTTGGGCATATGAGCAGACCGGTTCTTTTTTAGATGGTAAAAAATAATAATTAAATCAGCAAGTATGTGATAGGGTAATGACATCAATTGACTACGAATTTCTGTATGCTTTTACAAAAGAGGTTCTAAACTTAGAAAAAACTATCCGATGGGTAGGCATCACTAACAAGTTTGGTGTGCTGCTTAATGTAGAGCACAAGCAAGGGGTGAGTATGTTACTTACGGAGGAAGAGAACGAGGATTATGCTGCCAACACAATATTTAGGCAAAAAACCAGAACGAAATTCGAACCGAAAATCGGCAAACTCATGTATGCTTTTGGTAGGTATGAGAAAGTAAACCGTGCTACCGTACCTATAAATGATAGTTATTATTTGCTTCTGACATTGGATGTGGAGGAAAAAGATTTCAATACAATTATCGAGGATAAAATTATCCCCCTTGTTCGGAAAGAAAAATCTAGATTTGATACGTACCTCGCTGAAGAGCCATGAGAATACTGCTTTGAATCTTCAGTATACGACTAGCTCATCCTAATCAAAGTAAATGACATCTGCTCCCTCCGCTAAAAAAGAGAAACACACACAGACCACGTGACACACGCAACACGTGCTACGCTGTATCAGCCATCCTCGTCATCATCACCTGGTATTATCCGAAAAGGATAGAGTGCTTCCAGAGTGGTGAGCTCGCAGTCTAAAATTCGAGTTTCTTTTTTCACTATTGGCTTTCTTCACTATGTTCAATTCTAAGGGTTTAGGTGTCAGGCGGGTAAAGCCGAGTTATCTATAGACTGAATTTTCAGATTTATTTTTAATCTTGTCTTTTAAGAGATATTAACAGCAATGAAAGATGGACAGACCGATACTGATAAAATGAAGTCAGATACCTCAAGACCTACCAATCGGCCTCACAATCGCACAAAGAGTACGACAAATACCATTGTAAAGAAAGTTCTCGTCTCGGCCATAATACTCGCTGCTACCTTAACCATAAGTACGGTATTTTTAAGGTCCGTATTGCCTCCACAAGAATTGATGTATCTTCAGGCTGCAGAAGTTGCCGTTATAGGCTATATCATTTTAGCAATTGTAAGCACTACATCCTACAGTCTCATCTTACAGGGAAGTTCGCCTGAGACTGCCAAGGCAATAAGAAGCCTCATTAGGATTATGGGCACAGTTATAATAGTTGCTGCCGTTATATCTTTTCTTGCGAAAAATCCAATCGTAGCAGCATCCATCAGTACAATATCTGCTCTAATCATTGGATTTGCTTCGCAAAATATTCTAGCAAACATGATATCCGGACTCTATCTATCAATAATGCGACCATTCAAGATTGGCGACAAAATCACCGTTAGTGGCAACTCCGGAATCATATATGACATTGAGCTAATATATACAAGGCTTCTGACCGAAAATGGAGATATTGTGCTTGTTCCTAGTACTTCAATGGTGAGTAGCACAGTTATACTTCAACGAAATGCCTCTGACATAACTCGTAACGAGTCCAATACCACATGAGGTGCTCCTTAAATTTGGTCACGACGATAAAGAACCGGAATAGAAAGAAGTTGACTATAGGGATTCATATGAAAAAGCTGTAGGCCTAGAGCGCACCTTCCAGTCAAATGTTCCCTCCGTTATGTCCGCTCTTTCTTTTGCTATAATACTTCCACCCCATCACTACAAGAATAGTCACTATTATGAAGACCGCAACCACGCTAAATGCAGATGATAATTGGTTGGCCATAATCCTCCATGCGTCTCCAAGAAAGTAACCCACGAGCGTTAAGGCAACGCTCCAAATTGCTGAACCTGCAAAAGTAAAGACAATGAATTTCATAATATTCATATGGCCTATTCCTGCCGGGATAGATATCAGCTCACGGATTGCCGGCGCCATTCGACCACTGAAGACTGCTACTGCGCCGTATTTTTGAAACCATAATTCGGCCTTCATGAATCCTTTTTCACTAACTTTAATGTACCTTCCAAATTTTAATATCGTAGGTTTGCCTATTTTCAGGCTTATATAATAAATTATGATTGCTCCGATAGTCGAACCTATGGCTCCTACAAGTCCCATAGATATTGCGTGAAGTACTCCCAAATTGTTATGGTATGCTACAAAACCAACTAATGGGAATATGACTTCACTGGGAATAGGCGGGAACAAATTCTCAAGCAATGCTGCTACAAATATAGCCGGGTAGCCGAATTCTGCTATCCAAGAGGATACTGCGGAGGTTACAGTACCGAATACACTATCTTTTCCAGAATCTTGAACGAGGACGCTAGAGGCAAAAATGACAGAATAGGGCAATATTAGCAAAAGAATTGTAGTTTCTATCATCTTGTAAGACTAACGGCCGTTGCCTGTACAAAAGATAGGTTCCTATAAATGGTACGCTTCTTATGTCCGCGAATCTATGTTCGGACATTATCATATCCAATGTTATCTTATTCTGCCTGGACGTCAGAGGTAAAAGATGATTTCAAAGGCGCAGGTGAACACATGAGTAGAAGGACCAAATAGAACGGAACATGGGCCTGAGACGCAAGTGGATTAGCAAAAGTTTTTTCATATCTATCCATAATTTTTTGCCTTTGCGAAATCTTGTTGCAACGACAACAGTTTGTATTAGCCAAGAACAAGGTAATACTAACTTGGTACTGCACAACTAACTGACGACCTTGAGTATCACCGCGGAAGAAGGAACCGATGATCCTAAAGCTAATATTCGAATCACCTTAGAGGTATCAATGTTTGTAGTCAAATAGCGCAAATGAAAAACATATCCGCTAACTCCTTAGAAGGATATCAAAACTAGAACAGGTTACATGATAAAACTAGCCTAGTTGTAAACATACACAGACGTTCTTCTTATAGTTATTATTATTCTTTAGCTTGCGTAGCGTTGGAAGACAGATGTATGCGATAAGTTTTAATCCAGTGATGGTTATCTTCTTGTTTATTCCTTTACTTTGAACAGAAAAAGACAAGTGACGAGGACTACACATAATGATGTGTTCGGTTCGTGAGCTCCACACATAACAAAGCACATTTGTTCAGGATTTCCCGAAGAGGTGACTGAATATAGTACTAACCCTAGGTATTCCTGTGCAATAAACACATGCCTAGTATGAAATGACGCCATCTTTATCCTCGTTGTTGTTAGTGGATGGGCGGTACGAGTTATGCAACATTCATTTCTTCAATATCAATGTCTAATGTTGTAGGAGTAAAGGCACCATCCGCTGTACTGGCATCAAACATCGCAGATGCCCTGGACATCTCTGTTGTTACCCTTCGAGCCTCTTCGAAAATAATTTGTGCTACGTATAGGTCTACTCCGACTTTGCTTGAAATATCTGAAGCAGTATTGTTCAGAATCGACTCTATACTACAAAGTCCTGCACCGATCAGAGCATCCTTAATGCCGGTAGCCAATTCTAATAGTTGAATGTCTGACTCCATACATTACTACCTAAGATTAAAAGGTACAACTACTATAAAAGATTGTTCTGTATGGGCGGATGTATAGTTGGCGCAGTTCAATTTTTAGATCCCTAGTTACATCAGAAGGGATTTGCCCTCTTCACCGGCTCCCCGAATTTCTTCGGCAACTTCATGAAAGAAAGATTTGGAGTGCTCCTTGGCTACATCGATATCCGCAAAATATTTCTTACATGAGGAACAATGATAGACCATTTTCATATCTTATAGCCATATCTACTGCATCAAATTTTAATAACGTATACATTATTTAGAAAAGTGTAAACACCACAAATTATTACTCTATTACCCGTACACGTAGAGCCTTCATCTATGACTTTTTGCAACTTGTCATTTGAGCAGAGTATGAGCTGATAGCACTGATATGCCCTCATAAGGTTTTTACTTGCATTTTCTCGCAGCGACGGATACTACCTTTAGTGGCAAAGAGGTCTACCGATAAAGAAATATTACTTTCAGACCTCCTCTTTTATCTGCTGCTTTAATTCCTAATATGATACTATTCTTTAGTATGATACCACACGAAGAGCAAAAATAGTGTAGGAGAGGTCCAAACCTTAAATGGGGAACACCGAAGGTACGGTATATTACCTAATAGACATTTTATGGTAGAAAAGCTCTACTAGAAGAGCTCTACCAGAAAAGTGATACAAGCTAGAGTTGCGACCTTTTCTTCTCAAGTAGATATATAGAAAGGATGCCTTTTCATGACTAAGAAAGGCTTAAGCAGGATGGCGGCAATGGCTGCTAGAGCTATATGGAAAGGTAGTATATCTTTTGGTTTAGTGAATATGCCGATTCAGGTTTTTTCAGCTCCACAGCGAGAAGACTATACTTGCTTTGACCAACTATGTGAAAAAGGTCATAAAATCAAATACAAAAAATGGTGTCCTGTAGAAGAAAGAGAAGTTCCATGGCCAGAAATCAAAAAAGGATACGAGATTACAAAGAATAACTATGTGGCACTAGAAAAAGAAGAGATAGAAAATATTAAGGGATATTCGTGAGGTCTCCTTGAAAATAATTGCAGTACCGACGATGTTTCAATCCAGCATGAACAGGAGATACAATGTACGCAAGAGAGGCTAACAAGATGCCTTCAACTTTTAAAAGTAAACCATGATGACCAAATAAACAAAACAGCTTTCGATTTAATCGGAAAATCTAGCGACCAAGCAGGAAAGTTACAATATGGGAACTGGATTAGCGCTCTAAACACAATAGCAGGTTCATGTCTTCTAAATCAAAGGGCATTTTCTCCGTCGCAAGTATATGACTTTCTCACTGTAGCAGTCACAACTAGTTTAGAGAGTCGGACCAAGGCCATTGATGAAATAATATTTGGAATCTACAAGGATATCATGGCAATCTAGTTGAAGATAGCTTACCCCAAAATCATTGTTGACGTAGTTGCTATTCTAGCTAAAGGAGTCGATGCAAGTGGTAAGAACATTCCTGTGCATAATGTAGAAGGTTATTATCAAATGAGAAAGTCAGATGCTGTTAGTATTTCTGTTACTGCTGCTTCTGAAATACCAGTTACCGCCGCTACTGTTATAGCAAAGGCTACTGCTAAAGCCGCAAGTATCGAAAGTATAGAGGAACTCGCTCTAGACAAAGCTGAAGAATCTAAGCTTATTGATGTTCTCACTATAATAACTGGAAGAAGTAAAAATGATATCCAAGTGTCGGTTGCCAAACTGGAGAGAAGAGACATTGAGCGAATAAAAGACCTTTGCAAAAACTACCAAAGGTTACAGAAATATAGCAAGCTAATAACAAAGACAGACAACCTGCAAAAGTTTAAAACTGCACTTCAAAACGAAAGAGGAGGGAAGCTGTCAGACCATCAACTTCAACATGCAGCAAACTCAATAAGAAAAGTGAAACTATATGTAGAAAATGTTTTGGATGGCAAGTTTACACCATATGGCTCTTATGGGATTAATCATACTAAGCATAATCTAGAATATGGATATCTTATTGTTGGATTAATGCAACCCAGTAGAAAAAAAAGAATAATGAAGACAACAGAAGGAAAAATATGAAGGAAATGACAATAAAGTTAACAGACAAGGAACACCACCAGTTTGTAAAAAAAGGGGCAAAGCCAAATGCTAATACGTTACTATGATCTATGTGGGCCTAAATAAAGCGTAAAGATTAACGTGGGCCCAAGGGGGTTTGAACCCCTGGCCTACCGGTTATGAGCCGGTCGCTCTTCCAGGCTAAGCTATGGGCCCAACTTGGACAGGAGTTCCTTCATGAGAAGCTAATAAAAGGCTTTAAGTAACTAAAAAGGAAGGGAGAACTCGGCACGCTTTCGTCGTCTTATGTTGCAAACATTCCTCAACTATTTACTGATGCAATGTACCTTTCATATACGGAGTCAAGTAAACTATTTTGAGCACACAGAGAATCAATTGCAGCTTGGAGCAATAATTCGGGCCGATCATGGGAAACATTTTCTACAATACTTTTCCACATTGCGGCATGTCTGACATCCACCTTTTCATGAATCCTAAAGTACTCAATTCCGTCCTTATGGTTATTACCCAAATCATAAAAAAGCACCAAGCCATTGATCTTGGCTCGGCTTATATCTGGTAACTGCTTTTCAAAAGCGTACATGGCCGCTGCCCCTTGTCCAAGAGATCTTCCTGCTACTGTAATGAGAAACTTAATAGCATTGTTTGTAGCATCAGATGAAATGTAGTCAACAAGCTCAGTTGATTTTATCCCTAAGCTATCTGTAAATTTTGCCCATAAATCAACATGCTCAAGTTCCTCTTTATAGTTCTCCCTTAATGCATGTTTCAGATTGGTATATTCTGTGCAACATGACAGAATATTCTCCACAAGAAGTGGCACAGCTCTGACCATCTGAAAGTATTCTAACGAGTATCCCTTCAGCTGTTTCATATCTAATTTTCCTTCTGACCAAAGCCGGTAAAATTTATGTTTCAATAGACTACGCTTATCAATTTCTAAATCAATTCTTTGTAATATATTGTACATAGCCTGTCTCTAAAATAGCTATAACGGATAGAAAAATGTTGTGCAATGATTCTTTTGGCCTAGCATTAATAACTCAAGGTTATCAATATCAGCTATATCATCAATATCATAGTCAATACGTTTGTAAGTGCAAGGACTATTTTGAGGTAGGGCACTACTCTAGCTTCGGTAGCGGTCCAATAATCCAGCACACATTAGAAGCATAGATCGAAAAAGAGAAAGATTTTATTTGAAGTCTCTTCAATTAGATATTTGCGTTTGCTCCGGTGGTGTAGGAACTGCTATTCATTAGAGCGGTTGCACAATCCGGTCAAGCATTGTGGCCTTTCAAGTCGCAGATCCCGGGTTCAAATCCCGGCCGGAGCAATACCGACCGAACGAGGGTTTTTGTAAGCAATAAAGAAACAATACATATTGGTAGGAAACGCATTAATATGCTTCTGGCTTCCAAATAAAAACGGGCAAGGACTAATCTTTGAATGCTGGTAGTACTAACATCAAAGCCAATCCACTGGTGGCGCAATTCAATAATTATCTCTCTAGAATAGAGGATGCTCTCGACAGAGAGCTGGACCTCTATTCATGGTCAGAATTTTATTCTCCACTTAGATATGCGTGCGAAGGAGGGAAGCGGATCAGACCGCTTCTTCTGTTACTGTCAGTAGAAGCTATACAGGCTACACACACGGATTGTTATAATGCCAACGACGAGGCTTTTATGGTCGGCTCGGCCATCGAGCTACTTCACACGGAGTCTGTTATCCATGATGACATAATAGATAAGGAAAGGGTTCGGCGCGGTAAACCATCATTTCATATTAAATATGGATACAATAGTAGTATCCTCACAGCAGACTTCGTACTCGGAATCATTCTAAACATCGGATCCAAAATAAATAATCCCAGAGTTACAGGTGAGCTTTCTAATGCTGCAACGAAAATGAGCGAAGGAGAGATGATGGAAATCAGGTTGGCAAAACATAATGACATAACAGAAGATGAATATATCAAGGTTATTGAACATAAGACCGCATCGCTCTTTGAGGCATCCACAAAAATAGGTGCAATTCTTGGAGAGGGAAACGAGGATCAGATCCATGCCTTGGGAACATTTGGCAACTTACTCGGAATAGCCTACCAGATCCATGACGACTTGTTGGACTGGAATAATGAAGATAGACTCTTTAATCTCTTGGTGAAAAGGAACATTCAATCAATAGAATTCGTTAGCAATATGGAAAAACTCTACAAATCATATTGTGATAGGGCTCTAAATGAGCTTCGGAAAGTTGGCGAAAGCATGTCTAAGAGGCATCTTGAGCTTTTAACCGATTTGAGCTCAGTTCAGTTTTGACAAAGTTGTAAAATGTGCAGATAAGATAGCAGAAGAAAGCCGCATTGCACGTTAGCTGGCCCAGGGGCAGCAAGAAGCATCAAGGACTATCACGGACTGATAATCATTCACACTTTTGAAATAATTCTACTCGCTACTTCCTAGAGGCCTGTTCTAATCTGCTGCCTACTAACGTCTGCCTACGGTAATTGGGTGGAATTAACTATATTTGTAATATGAGGTACAGAGTTAATCGCAAATTGCAGCAATGGGGCATGCCATATTCCAAAAGCTACCATAAAAACAAGGCCAAAAAGAAGCACGCAGAGCATAGCCTTTGGCTCCCTTATTTTAGACATGTCAGGCCCTTGCTCCATATACATCTTCCTAATAATCCATGCGTAATACCCTAGGGAAAGTGCGCTGTTTAATACTCCGGCAATTGCCAGATATGGCCCCCACCACACATAGGCAGAGCTGTTAATCGCTGCCCCGAAAATTACCAATTTACTCCAAAATCCATTAAGTGGTGGTACCCCCGCTAAAGCCAGCATGGAAATAGCAAGTGCAATGGCAGTGATAGGCATTCTTATGCCCAGCCCCCTGTACTTTTCTAGGCTGTAACTAGCCAAAGCTGTTGCAACAGCCGCGGCGGCAATGAAACCCGTAGACTTCATTATTGCATGATTGAAGACATGGAATAAAGAACCACTCAAAGCTTGGTCAGAATAGGGGGCAACAGCTATCCCTATCAGTATGTAACCAGCTTGTGCAATGCTAGAATAGGCGAGGATTCTCGGTACACTCCTCTGAATCAAAGCTCCGAGGTTCCCCAAAGTCATAGTTAATACTGCTAATACTGCAATAGTTGTTGTCCAGTCAAGATTTAGCGCAAAGATTCCCAGTACTACGACTCTTATGGCAGCTGCGAAGCCAGCTTTTTTTGTTCCTGCTGCAAGTAGGGCGCCTATTGTTGTTGGTGAGCCCTCGTATGCGTCAGGTAACCACATGTGAAATGGTACTAGACCCATTTTAAACCCAAAACCTGCAATGAATAATGCAATCGCAAGAATGCCGACAGGAATCAATTCTTGTTCTATATTCGCCATGGCTTTGAAGGACTCGCCTATGTTTGTTGTTCCGGTTATACCATAAACAAAACCTATTGCAAGTACAAGAACGCCGGAGGACAAAGCGCCAAACATAAAGTATTTTATTGCCGCTTCATTCGAGATTGGATCTCTTTTGGAAAATGCGGCTAAAGCATACGTTGGCAACGACATTAACTCCCATGAAACGAAAAGCATCAATAAGTCGGTAGAGTATGCTATCAAAACCATACCAACGCTAGAAAGAAGGATCAGTGAATAGTAGACCGCAGGGTTTGACTTACCCTTCATATAGTTCCACGATGAAGCCGTTACCATTACAGAGACTATTAGGAGTGCAAGAGCAAAAAAAGATCCGAACATATCATCAGCGAGTACATCTTGGCTAAATTCTACAGCAGGTACTACCTCTCCTGAAATAACACGGAAAGCCACAAAAGCTATTGATATTGCAATTGCTCCAAACGAAATCCCACAATAAAGTCGGTTATTATAACCCCTCTCTTTTTTAAGGGCATCAATTACGGGGATTGCAAGCCCGACAACCCCCAGGATTATTGTAACTAGGATAGGTGTTGAGGCTAAATCGACTACCATTCTTGTTTTTTCATTTCTCCTATAGAAATAGCAGCATAATTACTATTACAATGCCAACGGCAAAGACGAAAAGGTATGTTTGAGTTATCCCTGTTTGAGCTGCCTTGACCACTCGGGAGCCATATGCCATTGAGTACTGAAGCGCAGGATTCATGCCATCAATAATCACATTCTCAAAATATCTCCAGACGATTCTATATATAGCCATAGGCCCTATTACCGAACCCCAGTAGATAGCAGAATTGAGATACCATCTGTTGTAGAGAAATTTCCAAATCCCTCTAGTTATGATGTTTCTCGAAATCACTTGTGGACTTGCTTTTCTAGCAATATAAAATATATATCCAAGTACACCTCCAACTGCAAAGGCTCCTACTGATGCTATTACCGCCGTACCGTTGAGTCCAAGAAATACAGTACCTGCCTGGCTTTCTATTCCCTTCGCCGTTTCTGGACCTCTCTGTCCTTGTTCGCTTATCCCAAAAGAATCAGCAAGATACAGCCCCAAAAGGTGATGTAGTTGATCTTCGAAAATAAATCCGATTAAGCCAATAGCTATAGTTGCAATCGCCAATGCTCCGAATGGGATCCACATACTTTTTCCTACTTCATGTAAATGGTGGCCTTCATGTTGCATTTCTTCCAAATGACTGCTCTCTTTACCGAAAAATGCCATACCAATTATCCTAAATGTGTAAAAGGCAGTCATCATGGCAACAACAACGGCGATAGCAAACAAATACCAGCTATAAGCATAACCTGATTCTAATACAGAGGCAAATATAGCATCCTTGCTCCAAAATCCAGATGTTATAAGAGGGGCGCCAGCTAATGAAAGACCTGCAAGCATCATGAAAATATATGTCTTTTTCATATGCCTTCGCATTCCTCCCATATCGGTCAAAAACCTCGAACCCACAGTATGCAAAAGCGCACCAGCACCCATGAAAAGAGAGGCTTTAAACAGAGCATGACTCATTAAATGAAAGAATCCTGCAGTATATCCATCAACGAATTGAGTCGACAAGCCTGCTATACCAAGGCCCAACATCATGTAACCAATTTGCGACCCCGTTGAATATGCTAATACCTTCTTAATTTCAGGGTTGACTATTGCTTGAGTAGCGAGAAGAAACGCAGTAATTGCGCCAGTCCACGCAACTACTTCGAAGAATTGAGTCATACCAAATGCTGCTAGTGCAAAAAATAGGGGTCCTATCCTTGCAACTAAAAAGACACCGGCTTTGACCATTGTAGCAGCATGGATTAATGCGGAAACTGGCGTGGGACCAGTCATAGCTTCTAAAAGCCATTCATTGAGTGGAAACTGAGCTGATTTGCCCACGGCTCCGCCAAACAATAAAACTGCTGCTGGAACCAATAGGTTTTGCTGTGCCATTTGATTTGCCCATTCCTGGTTCTCGACAAGTTCCCTAAACCCGAATGTTCCTGCATATGCAAATATAAGAAACATTCCTGCAAGCATCATGGTATCTCCTGCTCGAGTCATTAAGAATGCCTTCATGCCAGCATGGGTTGGGGAGGCCCATAACGGTATTCCGGCTGCCCTTTCGCCTTCCCTTCCTACATAGTCCTTCTTCCGATCGTAATACCAGAAACCGATTAAGGCATAAGACGCAAGTCCCACTCCTTCCCAACCAAAGAAAACCATAAGCAAGTTGTCTGAAAGTACAATGAGCTGCATAGATCCAATGAAGAAGAGCATGAAAAACCAAAATCTAGTCAAATCCCTGTCTCCATGCATGTACCCAATCGAATACACAAAAATTAGAAATGAAACCCATGCAACCAAATTCGTCATTAGTATAGATAGAGGGTCTGCCAGTACCCCCGCCTCTAACCCAAGTATAGAAATCCACGATATTTGACTATGTGTCTCACCTCCTGAAATGCCAAGTGGCAATAAAGTCGTAGCGAATATCGCACTTGCTAGAGAAAAACCGACCGCGGCATAATCTCGAATCTTTTGCCCATAGCGGGAAATTAGAGCAATAGCAGCAGCGCCAACAAATGGTAACATCCATACTAACCAGACGTTGATAGCGAATCCTTCAAAACCTAAAATTTCCTCTACCATTTCGTCTAGCCAGCCGCCTCTATAGTCTTATAATCCAATATTTATTTCGATGCCCCTGCTATATTGTAAACTGTCATTGCATATTCTACGTTGGCCAAAGAGTCTTTTCGGTTGTCTTCTCCATATATTCCTCCTTCAGCAGCAGGTGTGACGACATCATATGTGCCGGAAGGATCGTTGTTACTGTATATGACACTAGATTGTTGTGAGGCAGATTTTTCCTGTATACCCCGCTGCTCCCCTGGCATATCCATGCTATGTGAAGATGGTAGCTGCAATACACCCGAGTTCGGAGGAAAAATTGATTCAACATAATTTGTTATGGGGTTCAAAATAGGATCAGGGTAAACTCCAAGGATCAATGTCAGGCCTGCTAGAACAGCCATTGTAACAGTAATGTATCTATTTGAATCTGTAACATTAACCAGCCTCTCAGGTATCTTACCAAAGAATATTCTTTTGTACATCCAAAGAATGTAGGCAGAAGAAAGTATCGTTGTAAGAATACCGAAACCAAACAATATCGCTCTCGCGGGGTCAGCGTGATGAACTGCTGTTTGTAATACACCTCCAAACAAAATCCATTCTGACATGAATCCACTGGTTGGAGGTACCCCAATAATTGTTAGCCCCCCTATCATCGCGATAACTGCTGTATATGGCATTTTTCCAGCAAGTCCTCCCAATCTTGACATGTTTCTCGTTCCAGTTTGAAGGATAATTGAACCAGCCATCATGAAAAGAATCGCCTTGCCGAGGCCGTGTGTGACATAAACTAGGGTTCCCCCAGTAATCCCCAAAATGCTTTCAGAGCCTAGCCCGAATAATATATAGCCCATTTGGCTTACGCTAGAATAAGCCAAGACTTTCTTGATGTCATCCTGCATGAGCGCCATTGCGCCTCCATAAACCATTGTGGCAAGGCCCCAAATGTTGATGTAGAAACTATATTGGGTATAGTTTCCAGTCAAAAGTTCCAACCATAGTCTGAGTAAGCCGTAGGCTCCAATTCCTATCATAGCCGGAGACAATAAAGCAGAAATTGGAGTAGGGGCTTCTGCATGAGCATAGGGAAGCCAAATGTGCAGAAGAAATGCGGCTAATTTCACTCCAAGTCCCACCACTAGGGAAAAAATAATAATAGACATCCATTGTGCGGGAATTTTTGCGACATTTGACTTCACCGTATCATAATCAAAGCCCCCAGCAAAAAATCCCATTGCCAACAGCCCAAGCAGTAACACCACTGCACCTACATGTGTCCAGAAAAAGAACATTAGAGCAATTCTTGTTCTCGCACCGTATCCATAGAAGGCTATTAAGAAGAATGAAGGAACTAACATTAACTCAAAGAAAACATAGAATTCTATAAGATTGGTTGCCAGTACAGTGCCTAACATACCCATAGAAAAAGCTAAGTATAACGCAAAAT
>DASTUU010000531.1:0-2593 GCA_035759485.1 Nitrososphaeraceae archaeon | reverse complement strand
AGTCAGATCAACAACTACTCCACCTATTTGTTTCCACTGGTACAGAAGTGGATCACCATCAGGATCAACACTTCCCTCTCCAGATAAGATAGCCTTTTGTCCCTCTGCTATTTCTACTGGTCCTGTTGCTTTAGCTATTGGGGACCCAGTATTACTTGGTAGAGGGCAATCTACGTCACCGACGAACTTAGCACTATAATCTCCCGACGCCAATACATCTATTGAGGACGCAGGTCCACATTTACCTACGATAACTACTGTAGTAAAGGCGTTGCCTTCGCCGCAAATATTATCTTGCGACTCGCTTCCAGATAGACGATATTGGCTAGAACTGATATCACCATTGATCAAAGACCCAGCATTATCTATCGAACCCTTTGATGTGGTGTTAGAAACAATAATTTCATAGGTCCCATATAATGGACCACTATTCTTTATAGCTAAAAAATAAATTTTCCCTTCGTAGGTTTTGAGACCATCTGAACACTGCAATCTCCCAGTTCCGCTAGAGGAGACTCTCTGCTCTTGTTCCTGAGCATATACAAATCCTTTATGAGACGTTAAGTTACTAGTGATACCTGTACTACTAACTACTAAAAGAACGATTATTGTAACTCATGTATCTTAATTGTACATTTCCAGCGGCAAAAGTGATCAAGTTCTGCTCTCCAGCTCGTTTTATTAGAATTGGATTTTGTTTACCCCAGTCAGATCTGGAGTATCATACCGAACTTTTACATTTGTAGCTCCTAAAGAAACTAAGGTTACATTATGTAGGTCTTCAGATAGGCTAGTTTCAATAGAATTATTACTCGACAAGTCCTCTGCGGTTACGTTCCTCGTTTGACCGAATAACTTGACATTTGTTTCTTGGTTGCGAGGGTCAACTGAGATATCATATTGCACTTTTGATTGTCCATCGGGCATAAGAGTAACAACAAGCGAATTTATCGTATACGATTGTATAGGTTGTTTTTCTGTTCGATCCAGCTGTCCTGTTACGTCAGTAGCCGTCAGCGAAATGGTGATTATCACTGCTATTATCAATACGACAGAGCACAAACAACTAGTTAAGAAAAGTCTGGAATGCATGCTGCTTGTTACTTTACCACCCTTTTTTTGATGGCTACATTCCACTGCAAACTTTCATACCTCGTCCATGTTCTATGTCATTGATAGCGTGGATGAAGACTATAAATTTTTAATAAGTTCACCAGTTAAACCATCACAACACTAGTCGGAATTTTTCAGTGTCCGTAAAGTCAACACCAAAACAGTGAATACTAAACTGGACATCCAAAGTCTTCCCTCAGATATGGATCAAATTGGCCGGCGCACAGATAGCATATCATTTTTCCTTTTCTCACAGTCATATTTATTATCAGTTCTTTACTGCGACATACTTCGCATTCACTCATTTTCTTTCAATCTCTCGACACTTACTGCAGGCATCGGCATAAAACACCGGCTGCTTTCCCTTTTCCCCTATTTTGTAAACTCATCCTTTCTTTTTTATCTTGTTCAGACGAAGATGATGACACCGTCATTTTGGTTTCTATGTATATGATTATCCGTCTTCTAGATTAGGAGAATGTCGGAACACTAGAAATTGGAACGAGCATTCCATCTATCTGGAATTGCTCAGACGCATTAACAACAATCTATATGGAAGAATGTAAGGATAGGATAGGCTTTTAACCTATCCTTACCTTAACCGCAGTATAGTATGTGAATTTGCCACTCGCAGGATTTGAATCTGATTGTAATATGATTTGTGACCCGCTGTTAATCCTGCCAGCCTACCAGTGTACAAATATATGGCAAGAATATTATCCGGAGACGGAAAGTTCACTGGGAATATAGATATTAGTAATACCCACTTTCTAACGGTTTGCCAATCTCCAAACATTATCGTATCGTAGTATTGAGTGTGGAAAGTATAATAAGCTAAAATTGGTTAAAACAGCGTGAGGACTAATTGGGCAATTCAGCTGGAACAGTAAGCGAAAATGAAGAAACCCTTTGTGACCTGTGTGGCAATCCTATTGAAGCGTGCATGTGTGTTTGTCCTTATTGTGGTGAAAGAGACGCCTGTGAATGTTGCCTATATGACGCTGTAACCGGAGGAGGGTAATAAAATCTCATTATCTCTTGATTAAAGGCAATTATTTTCTAAAGCAATAAAAGCAGGAAATGGAAATTATTATCAATGGATAATTTCAAGGCCCCTAATAATCGATTGACTTGGGTTATTGGAGGAGCCCAAGGCAGTGGAGTTGATTCGGCTGCAAACATTTTTTCCCGGGCGTGTGCTCAAGGGGGCTTATACATTTTTGGGAAACGAGAATATTACTCAAATATCAAGGGAGAACACAGTTATTTCACAGTTAGGGTATCAGATAGCCCCATTCGTTCACACGTTGACGATATAAATGTCCTCGTTTCATTTGATGCAGAAACTGTTTTCAAGCACGCCGATAAGGTAACAAGAGGAGGGGCAATAATTTATGATACCGGTTTGGTCAACACAAACATTCACGAGGTTACAACTATTGATGAATATGCCTCGGCAAGAATTACAAACATGCTCGAG
>DASTUU010000530.1:0-1676 GCA_035759485.1 Nitrososphaeraceae archaeon | reverse complement strand
TATCAGTTTAATATAGGTGAATTATAAATAATAAATAATTTTCCAATCTATGCAAATCATTTGGGAATGAACCGAAAAAAAAGTAAGAATTTAGAATCTTAATTACATTACCTAGCCACTATTGACCTAAGCCTAGTAATTGTAATTTTTTTATGTCTCTGATTCCAGTGTTTTGAAAAATCTGAGATCAAGGGTCCGAAATTATCATGTAATTTCTTATCCGTAGCAATTTTGCTAAATTTCTGTCCATATCTGATACATCTCCAGCAGCCAATAATGGGAATCAATGGGGCAATGTAATAACCTGTTTGCTTTCCTGAAAATCCCCAAGCTTCGCCTACCACACAATACTTAGAATCCTTTACTAAAATCATTCGATCTATTTCATCTATTCCATTTCTCAATTTTTTGGACCAATTAGGACAAATTTCTTCAAATGACAAATCAGATTCTAAAGCCTGCGATTCAGACTGAGTTCCTCCGAGAAACTCTAACTTTACCATAATAATATATGCACGAACTAATCTATAACTTTAACCATAAAATTCTTGTTTCCATCATCTTGGAGATTCGGGCATAGAGTTAGCACAGGTTAAAAATTTGCCATTTATCTTCGATTAGAAAAGTGGAGAAGATCATTTTTCCATATGCGAGTCATCTTGTAAATCATTCAACTAGATCTTACTCAATTCATCTTCGTCACTGTATGCTCTTTCGGCATGTTCTTCAATATCCAATCCAGACTCTTCCACCTTTGGGGAGACTCGCACACCGATCAACACATCTATTACCTTCATTATTATATATGTGCCACCGAATCCAAGGCCTGCGGCAATACCAACCCCTAGTGCTTGTATCAGCAACTGATTTGCATTACCATACAAAAGACCATTAACACCAGTAGGATTTATTGCAGTAGAAGCAAATATTCCTATAGATAACGCACCTATTATTCCGGCGATCCCGTGGACGGAACTAACATCAAGCGCATCATCAATTTTGAGTCTGTCTTTGAGCAAAAGTACTCCAAGATAAGATGCTATACCTATCGCTATGCCAATAACAAATGCGTGTTCTACGCTTACATATCCAGATGCTGGAGTTATTCCTGCAAGACCAGCAATTGCCCCATTAATTGCAGCTGTTACACTCGGTTTTCCCGTTCTCATCCATGAGAGTCCTACCCATATTAGGGCAGATACCGCCGATGCCATGTGAGTATTAATCACAGTGTTGCCAGCAACGCCTCCTGATGCAAGAGCACTTCCAGCATTGAATCCAAACCACCCCAGCCAAAGGAGAGATGATCCTAGAACTGCAAGGGGAATACTATGAGGAACCATTATTGATGGTCCAAAATCCTTTCTTCTACCCAAAACTAGAGCAGCAGCAAGAGCGCCCATTCCAGCACTGGTGTGGATAACTATACCTCCAGCAAAATCCTTTACTCCCAAATTGTTAAGCCATCCCCCAACCCCCCAAATCCAGTGCACCAAGGGATAGTAAATAAGCAGGCTCCAAGCCACTATAAACAAGACAAAAGCACTAAATTTCATTCTCTCTGCAATAGCTCCTGTTAGGAGCAATGGAGTAATTACAGCAAACATCATTTCAAATTTCACAAACAAGACGCCTGGGATACTCGGAGCATATTGTGTTAAGGCAGCATCCCATGG
>DASTUU010000529.1:0-7517 GCA_035759485.1 Nitrososphaeraceae archaeon | reverse complement strand
GTGGCGCCCTTTCTATGCACTACTAGATTGCGCATTCCCTCACCATTAATCCTGTGACGCTCAACTTTGGCAATGTTGTGAGATACATCATAAACAAGTTGCATATCCAGTTCATTTGTTTTGAATATTCTTTCAAATGCCCTTCTCGTCCAATGCGTTATCATCTGTCTGTTGCACCATGCAAAGTTAAGGGCACAGTACATGGCCTTGCGATAACTATCCCCCTCAACGGAATCATTTGGTACACACGCAAGTTCTCGGTCTATAAGCCTAAAACCATATTTTTTTAAAGCTAATTCCGAGACACGTAAATAATCGCTGCAAATCTGATGTCCAAAACCCCGCGAACCACAGTGGATCAGTATTGTTACTTGTCCCTCGTGGCTGAGCCCCATGGACCTTGCTGCTGTCTCGTCATAGATTTTGTCCACTTTCTGTACTTCAAGAAAGTGATTACCTGAGCCTAAACTGCCTAGTTGAATGCCGCCTCTTTTTCTTGCAATATCTGATACCCTAGATGGGTCAGCTCCTTTCATTTTACCGTTTTCCTCACAAGCTTCCATATCCTGTCCCAGTCCATATCCCCGTTCTATTGCCCAATTAGTACCTTCTACCAATAACTCATCCAGCTCAGATTTGGTCAGTTTAAGCGTTCCTTCACTTCCAACCCCTGTAGGAACAGATCCAAATACCTCATTGATTAGGTCTTTTAGTTTTGGTCTCAAATCAGACTCACTCAGCACTGTTCTAATTAGTCTTACCCCACAGTTAATATCATATCCCACTCCGCCTGGGCTAACAACACCATCCTGAAGATCGGTTGCTGCGACTCCTCCAACTGGAAATCCATATCCTTCATGACCATCTGGGAGAACCACAACGTGTTTTACAACGCCGGGCAAGGTGGCCACATTCGCGGCCTGATCTATTGTCCTGTCTGTGATCATCTTGGACATGAGATTATCATTCGCGTAGATTGTAACGGGAACATTCATCTCCTTGGATTCATCTTTTTCAACTCGAAATATCAGATCGCTAATTTTCCGGACACGATGACTACCACTTTTGGTCCACAATTCGTTCATGTCTCTTATTTTCAGATTACCTTTTAGCTATCACACACGAGCTTATAAATACGAATCCAATGAGGTGAAGCATATGAAGTGAGCCACCGGACTTATACATACCCACTGATCAGAGCTTAGGCTGAGTTTCTCATGCCCATAGCTGCCTAGGAATTCGCTCGCATTAGTTGAGTTGTTTTTATGTTATAGTATGAGATTCCCCTTTTCGACATTTTCAAATAGCAAAATCGATAATCTAAAGTCTTCATTAGTGAAGCAGGCGCCACTTCTCGGGAAAGGATTATTTTTCTAAAAGATTTATTTTTCTAATATTCTTTTTGTGATATACAATGACCATACTTCCTATAGATTCTGGACGTTATGGAAGCAAAGAAATCAAACAAATATTCGAAGAAGAACAGAGACTACTTTATGAGATCGAATTTGAAGCAGCTGTTGCTTTTGCACAGGCTCAGATAGGTGTAATTCCATCTTATGCCTCAGAAGAAATTACAAGGATCGCAAAGTCACATGCAGTCAGCTTAAGAAGAGTTAAAGAGTTAGAGATAGTCAGCGATCACGACACAGCTGCATTAATAGAGGCGCTTGGCGAACTATGCTCCACGAGAACTAAGCCATGGATCCACTACGGATTAACAAGCAGTGATGTTGTGGACACAAGTACGTCCATGCAAATAAGGGATGTTTTTAAGGTTATTGAGCCCAAACTTTCGGATTTGGCCGCAATTTTAATCAATAGAGCAACTGAACATATAACACTGCCAGCTGTCGGGAGAACACATGGCCAACATGCTAGCATAATTGCATTTGGACTCAAATTTGCTGTATGGGCCGCAGAAATGGCCAAGCATATAGAAAGGATAGAGGAGAGCAAGAAACGAATTTTATTATGTAAAACACTAGGAGTTGTAGGAACGGGCTCGTTAATGGGAGAAAGTGCATTAGAAGTACAAGACATGGTGGCTAAAAGTTTGGGCCTTGTCCCAGTAGAAGCTGCCACTCAGGTTATTTCACGTGAGAGATATGCAGAGATGCAATTTTTGATTGCCTTATTGGGTGCGAGTCTTGACAAGATCGCAATTGAAATAAGAAATTTGCAAAGGACAGAGCTGGCCGAAGTCGCAGAACCTTTCAGGCAAGGGCAGATTGGCAGTAGTGCAGTACCAGTTAAGAGAAATCCAATAAAATGCGAAAGGGTTTCCTCTCTTGCAAGGATGTTGCGTTCTTTAGTTAATGTCAGTATGGAAAATATCCCACTATGGCATGAAAGAGACCTTTCGAATTCAGCAAATGAACGATTTACTATTCCAATGAGCGCTATATTAATAGACGAAATGCTGAATTTGATTACCAAAGTTATCTCAGAATTACAGATAAACAAAGACAGGATTACTTCCAACATAGATATCACAAAGGGCCAGATTTACGCCGAATTTGTCCTCGAGGCGCTAGTGAAACAAGGGATTCCTAGGTTTGAAGCCTATAGGGAAATTCAAAGGGTGGCATTCGCCGCCCTTCAAAATAGTGAATATTTTTTAGAGGCTATGGTTAAAGATCCCTGGATATCGAAGAAAATGAGTGAGGATGATCTACTTTCATTATTTGATCCCAACGACCACTTAGCCGCGTCGGCGAAGATTGTCGATAAAGTATCGAGTCTAGTAAAGGAAACTATCCGAAAATTTTCTTTTGGGTAGCTTGAGAGTCTTTTGACGATGGCCTAAGAGTTTTGTTTAATAAATGCCGTAGCCTGGTGAGACATATTTGTGAGTGATTGTGATTCTCTATATAGCTTGCAAAAATTCCTGTGAATCAATGAGCTGTATTGAAGAGCTTTTTTTCGCTGCATTGCGGATTGAAGCGGGACTCCCATTGATACTGCAAGCTGGCGCAAAATATGTTTTCGTACCAAATCATTTGGACCTTTAATCTTCTGGCCTACTGGAATGCTTTTTGCGAATGAAATAAAATCTGATGAAAGGAACGGCTGTTTTACTACGACGCCGGATTCTTTTACTACGGTATCGATTTCTTGCATAAGTGTAAACTCATTTTCGAGCTTCTCCTCCATAAGCTTCACAAGCTCAGCAATGCCCTGGTTACAGGCGAACCGGAATATATCATATCCGCAGAAAAGTTCGTCGCATCCGTTTGCTGTTAAAACAGTTTTGTAGCCATTGGCGTGAGCAAATTTTCCAATATAAAAAAATCCAATGCAATTCTCAATATGTGAGGTAATACTGCATTTGACCTTATTACAAATCTTATCTATGTCCTTTTGAAAGCATTCATTATCTAATTTCAGCACCCCGTGAGGTAGATTCATTATGGACGCTATTTTTTTTGAGAAGGAAATGTCATGCGATTCTGAAAAGCCTATAGTTAGTAATGTTACATCTATTCCTAGATCCTTGCATACCTGTGCAAGTAACGAGCTATCTAAGCCGCCAGAAAAGGCTATTGCGATCGAGGTTTCATTGTTTATAGCTTGCTCTACCGCTGCAAAAACAGCAGTTTTTAGGATCCTTAACATCGTAGAGTACTAGGCTCTAGTATTACCCAATTCTATAAAATTCTTATTGGATTAAGACAGTTTTCCCGAAGTTAGGAGAGCTAATCATCCTAAAAGGCTCACAATTCTGTGGTCAAAACCTTCACTAACTTCTTTTCATATAGGGAGGTGATTACGTATTCAGGTACAGATATAGACATTGAAGACATAATATTGTATGCATATAATAATTTATATGCGAAAATAGTCTTCGTTTTTGTATGAAATTTTATGAAGGGAGTTGTGACAGATAGCGATCTTAAATATATAGATCAAAGGGGTAATCTTCTGCGTAATAGGGCAGAATTATCTACATCTAATATCCTGGCGTTTTTAGGACATAATTATGAATATAACGCAAGGGTGGACCTTTGTGAGTCTAATTTCGTTTATGTGGATTTTAAGGTCGATGATAAGTACATTGAAGTGATAGATTCCGAATCAGACATAGAAAAGTATAAGATGCTCAAAAGAAGTCTCCCAAAACTTAAGGTCATTGGCATTGGACATTCGAACTATGCGGCTAAGATGAGCGAGTTAGAATCATTTTTTGCGTTTGACTCTTTGTCGGATCATGTTGGATCAATCTTCATCGAGGACTCCTCTCTTGCCTTTGATTATGCACACATTTTACCTTTGGTAGAAAAATGTTCAATTTTACACGGCCATACATCTACAGTTATGGTTGAAATAATTGGGAATATGAAGGACAACTTAGTCATAGATTTTGGCGAAGCCAAGAAAATTATCAAGGATACACTAAATACACTTGACCATAAATTCTTCATTAACAAACAGTATCTTGAGAGTGAGGATAGTGTCCACTATCATATATCTTTTGAAGGCCCAAAAGGCTATTTTAATTTGCAGTTACCAAAGACTACAACCTTTCTTTTGCCTGGCGAAGCGACAATAGAGAATATATCCTCTCAGATAATTAAGCTGTTATCACCAAAGATGCCCGCCAATGTCGAAGCCCTTGGCGTATATGTCTACGAGGGAGTAAATAAGGGAGCACATATCATCGCGGAAACAAAACCCGGCAAATTATGAAAGAGTCGAAGGTATTAGTGCTGGTTTCTGGTGGCTTGGATTCTGCCACATGTCTTTATTGGGCTAAGAAAAATTTTTCTCAAATCTATGCTATTACATTTGATTACTATGGCAGAATCGAGAACGAAAAAAAAGCGGCCATTGCCCTATCTGAAAAAGCAAGTACATTGGAGCTGTTCAGAATTAGTATTCCCTTTATTAAAGAATCTTCAGACTTTTACAGTGGTAAGCATGTTTCACCCACAACGGACAAAAGATGGGCATCCTATATTCCTGCAAGAAATCTAATCTTCTATTCGATTGCTGCTCATTATGCAGAATTTCTTGATATCAAGTGGGTTATAGGTGGTCATAGTAAGGACGACGGGTTATTTTTTAAGGATGCCACAGAGTCTTTTATAAAAGACATGAATTCGTTATTTAATCGAGGTTGTCAGTACTGCAACGAAAGGCCTTACACAATACTGGCCCCTTTAGCAAGTTTGGATAGAGTGGAAATAATCAGGCTAGCAATAAAATTGGAAGTGCCCCTTGATTTGACTTGGAGTTGCCACCGTGGTGGAGAAACACAGTGCGGGCAATGTTATGCATGTACGAGTAGATCTGAGGCCTTTAGATTTTTAGGGATAGCAGATCCTGCATTTAGTTCAGGTGATGATAATAAGCCCCCCTAGGCCATTTCAATTCGGTATCCTACATGCCTACCCACGATCTGATATTATCATATTCATATATTAATTGGTAATGCTAGAAGTTTCAAAATGCGTCCAAGCCCTTCATCATCGTCGTATTGCTATGCTAAGGCAGCAAGGGATACATCTTCCCACATGTTTGGAGACCAAATTTTTATATATAGTATACTCTGGCTAAACGAATAACCTGGACCCTTGATTGATAGCAGAAAGATATTGACAAGGTATTCAAAAAATCCCATTCTCGTGCCTAAAAGTGAAAACTGGTGGGAGTCGAAAGCCGTTTTTAACTGCGCAATTCTGCACGATGGAGATACAGTTCATATGCTCTATAGGGCCATCGGAGAGTATGAGAATTATATTTCCAGAATAGGATATGCGTCTAGCACCGATGGTTATCACTTTGATAGAACCAACGAAATAGCTTTTGGTCCAAAGGAGGATTATGAAAAATACGGAATGGAAGATCCTAGATTAGTGAAAATCGCTAACCAGGCTTACATCACGTATGTTGTACTCTCAGGCTATGTTCGAGACAGACCGAACGTAGTCACAGCGTTAGCAACAACAACAAACTACTGTGAATTTACGAGGCTCGGCTTCATAAAAGGTGGAGGCGCAAACAACAAGGACGTCGTCCTTTTTCCAGAGAAGCTAAATTATAGGGCAACAGACGGTTACGAAAGATACCTTTCTCTGCATAGACCAAGTACTTGGATAGGATCCGCCTATGGTGTGGATAGGCCAAGTATATGGCTAGGGGAAGGCGAATCACTGACAACAGTTGATAAACATACACTTCTTCTTAGACCTGAGAGGGAATGGGAGGCACTTAAGGTTGGAGCTGGAGTCCCACCCATTAGAACAGAACAGGGCTGGCTTATCATCTACCATGGAGTAAGTAATGATAAGACATATAGCGCTGGGGCTGCTCTCCTCGATTTAAAGCAACCTAACACGATTCTGGGGAGAACTAAATGGCCGATATTGGAACCAGAAGAACCATATGAAAGATTTGGTGATATAAACAATGTAGTCTTCCCCACTGGAGCATGCATAATAGATGGCGAACTATTTCTGTACTATGGAGGAGCCGACAAGGTATGCTGTCTAGCAAAGGCAGATCTAGGTAATCTCGTGGATTTTATCCTGCAAGAAAACTGAAGCCTAAATTGCATGACGCGCATGGGGCTACCATACCCTCGTAATAAATGAACATTACAATTGTTACGTTGTGTCAATTATTTTAAAATTGCATCAACAAGCCATCATAACCATCGATTCAAGCAAATATATGGCTCTTCCTTTTTTCCCGGCTGCGGCAAGGTTAATTGGGGGGGTAGTCTGAAGATATAATCTAATTGAACAGGGAATGATGAAGCGGTGGCTGTATGATTTTCTCAACGAAAAGGTGATTATTCATGCCAAGATATCTGAACCCTGCTATTGTTTAATTCTGATGCATCGGATATTTTGTTATCTTCTTCGTAGCAGTAGTGTCGCAGTAATATAGACAATGTTAAACGGTGAATCAAGCCGTTGAGATGATAATTATGCTAAAACAAGAAATACCCACCGCCGTACCAACTTTTAATAATGCTTTTTTGGCTACCATATAAAAATAGGAATCCAGAAGAGAATTTTAACCACATAATAGGACCTCCTAAGAAGAACGGGGTACCACTTCCATTATTTGACTATGAGCGTCAGGTCTATGAGGCACTCTTTAACCCAGCAATATTTAACAAGCGGCCCTTAACACCAGAGGAAAGGGATATCTTTAAGCAACGAGCCGTAGACGTATTATCAAAAACCCCGAAAACAAAAGACGCTAATATCATGAATGAAGAGATAAGACTTCGAAAGGAGAAATTAGATAATATAATTTATCCCTTCAAGGTCAAACATGTCTGGATAAAGAAAGCGACAGGGCTAGGCATTACTGAGCTTATCCTTCGTATCATGTTATGGTTAGCTATGACCAAGCCCAAATGGTAATTGTTACGGGACCCAACCAAGACCTTGCTATTAAAATTATAAAAAGAATGAAATCGCTTTTCGAAAATCATGGGGTATACTTTGATAGTAAAGAAACGGTGCTTGAGTTCCCCAATAACTGCCGAATAGAAGCGTATC
>DASTUU010000528.1:0-5297 GCA_035759485.1 Nitrososphaeraceae archaeon | reverse complement strand
ATAGATAACACTTTTAATACGCTTCCGATTCTTATAGAAGGAACAAAGGATGATCCCAATGGGTGATAAATATAATGAGTAAACCTTACTATGTCAAATCTGAAACTCCAAAAGATCTAGTTAATGCAATTTATGAAGCAGTGCGTTTAGCAAAACAGAGCGGCAAGGTGCGAAAGGGAACTAATGAAACCACAAAGGCAATCGAGCGCGGCACGAGCCGTTTGGTTGTTATAGCTGAAGATGTTGAACCCCCAGAAGTGGTCGCTCATCTGCCTATTCTGTGCGAAGAGCGAAATGCAGTCTACGTGTTTGTTCCGAGCAAACAACAGCTTGGTGCAGCATTAGGTATAGATGTAGGCTCTGCTGCCGCCACTATCATAGATTCTGGTGAAGCTCAGCATATAGTCGAGCAAGTAGTAAGCTCAATCACTCCGGCCAGTTCGAAGAAGGAGTAGACGAGAGGGGGAGGACATGAGTCGCAGCGTAGAGGAAAAAGTTACTCCTGCAGAAGTCATTCAAGTTGTCGGTAGGACTGGGATTGCAGGAGAAGTAATTCAGGTGCGAGTCAAGGTGTTAGAAGGAAAAGATAAGGGGCGTATACTTACCCGGAACGTTAAAGGCTCAGTTAAAATGAACGACATATTGATGTTGCGAGAAACTGAGCGAGAGGCCCGAAAGATAAAGTGATCGTTTCGACAAATCCTTTTGGTGAAAGGTCTTGAGCAAGGCGACGTCGTCCTTACGTAATTGTTTTTTCTGCGGCAAACAAGTAACCACCGGCCAAGGAACTATGTTAGTGAAAAATGACGGAACGATTCAGTGGACATGTTCGAATAAGTGTCGAAAGAATCTGAGAGTTCTGAAAAGGGATCCACGTAAACTTAAGTGGACTAGGAAGTACGTTAAAGGCGGAATAAGGGTCAAAAAATAATTTTATGGAAAGAGAGCGTACTCTTATAGTTATAAAACCTGATGGAATAAGACGGGGATTAATAGGTAAAATTATCTCTAGATTTGAAGACAAAGGATTCATGATAAGGGATTTGCGCCTTTTTACCTTTTCTCGCGAACAGGCCCATGAATTCTATTCAGTACATGTGGCAAAGCCTTTTTTCGAAGATTTAGTTTCTTTTATTTCTTCTGGTCCCGTGGTCGCATGCATCCTTGAGGGTGACCATGCTATTACGGTGGTTAGACTTATGACAGGTGCCACCAAGTCGTTTGAGGCGGCAGCTGGTACTATCCGAGGAGACTATGGCTTAGGTCTTACAGAAAACGTTATTCACGCCTCTGATTCTCATGAAACCTTCATAAAAGAGTCTGGAGTCATTTTTAACCGTACATAGGTGAAGCTGCGTCAGCCGGTTCTCGTTGTATTGGGTCATGTAGACTCTGGTAAGACTTCGTTACTCGACACCATTCGTGGAACCGGGGTTCAGGCCCGCGAGGCCGGGGGCATTACTCAACATATAGGTGCCAGCTTTTTTCCCATTGACACAATAAAACAACTAACCGGTCCCCTCTATGAAAAGCTTGCGAAGTCAGAGTCCCCGATTCCGGGTCTTTTAGTGATAGATACTCCGGGTCACGAAGTATTTGCCAATCTCAGAAGCCGCGGAGGATCGGCTGCAGATATAGCTATTGTGGTTGTTGACGCCAATAAGGGTTTTGAACCTCAGACGTTTGAGAGTATGGAAATATTGAAGAAGAGGAGGGTTCCTTTTGTCATTGCCCTCAATAAGGTAGATATGATTGCAGGCTGGCGACGAATGGACTCGCCATTTATTACGGAACAGGTGAGGGCACAAGATCCTTCAGTTACTTCAATGCTGGACGAGAGAATCTATAATGTAGTAGGATCTCTATCGAGACTTGGATACAACTCGGAGGGATTTTGGCGCGTTAAGGACTTCACTAAAGAGGTAGCAATTGTTCCAGTTAGTGCTGCCAAGAATATTGGAATTCCTGAGCTGCTGGCTGTTGTTGTTGGCCTTTCTCAACAGTTTATGACTAAAAGACTACAACGGATAGAAGGCCCAGGAAGGGGAATTATACTCGAAATAAACGAGGAGATAGGATTAGGACCTTCCGCGAATTTGGTGCTTATAGATGGAACTCTAAGAGTAGGAGAAACAATTATGGTGGCCAAGAGAGATAAAGCAGTTACTACAAAAATAAAGGCTCTATTACTTCCAAAGCCCCTCGATGAGATGCGTGACCCACGGGACAAATTCAAACCTGTGACTGAAGTAACATCAGCAGCCGGCGTAAAAATAACCTCCCCTGACTTAGACGGTGTGCTGGCAGGAAGTCCTCTCTATGTATTGAGGAACAAAGAAGAGGAGAAAAAGCTTAAATCCATTATAGAAGAGGAGATTAACAGCACTATAATAGCGGATACTAATACTCAGGGTATAATATTACGCTGCGATACAATAGGTTCGCTTGAGGCTATCAGAGACATGTTAAGAAAAGAAGATATCCCCATACAGAAAGCAGATATAGGGCATATCACTAGAAGAGATGTTCTTGCTGCATCAGCTGTTAAAGAAAAGAATCGATACCTAGGCGTCATATTGGGCTTTAATATAAAAATTCTTGAAGAAGCAAATAGGGAGGCGCAAGAAAGAGGGATACCAATTTTCAGTGAAAGAATAATCTATAACCTTGTTAGGAATTACACCGATTGGGTAAATTACCAGAAGGAGCATGAAGAGTCTATTCTATTTAATGAGATCCCACCTATCTGCAGATTTCAGTTCATGAAAGGTTTCGTATTCCGAAGAAATTATCCAGCCGTTTTTGGGGCTGAAATTTTGATAGGGAAACTTCGTCAGAAGGTTCAGGTAATAAACGAGGTCGGGAAAAAAATTGGCGCAATTCACCAGATCCAGAAAAGTGGCAAGCCTATTGATGAAGCCACACAAGGGGAACAGGTCGCAGTATCAATAAAAGAGATTTCAATAGGAAGACACATCAATGAGGGCGACATATTTTATACTGATTTGAAGAGCAAAGAAGCAAAGCTATTATCAGAACGTTTTAGCTCGCGTCTTACACCTGAAGAAAAAGATCTATTAGATAAAATAATTGCCATGAAACGAAGTGTCGACCCGTCGTACGCATATATTTAGGTCATGCAAATGCTTAGCGTATCAGAATTGCCTGTTCTGAGCAAGCTAGTGCGTTACTTCAACATCATATGTTATCATTATGATTGGTACTACTACTGTTATTATTGATATTTTTGCAGCAGACCTTCTAGCCCTTTTTCTCCGACCGCCCCTACAGCCCTGTCTACCGCTTTTCCATTCACAAATATTATAAAAGTAGGAATCGCGTATACATCAAACCTCATTGCTATTCCTTGATTATCGTCAACATTAAGTCGTCCAAATGTAACCTTTTGACCATATTTCTTTGCTAGCTTGTCAAAAATTGGAAGCATAAATTGGCAAGGACCACACCACGTGGCCCAGAAGTCTACTAGGACTGGCTTATCTCCGGAAACTGTATCATCAAAGTTCTTTTCGGAAAGTTCAAGCAGTTGACTAGCTCCAACAGCCGTTGAGGCCCTACTGGTCATCTGTTCCTTTTCACTCATGCTATCAGCTGTCTATCGCTTATTCGATATATAAGATTTTTTGAGAAGAGAAATCTACAGACTGACTGAATGAGAGAGACAGAGAAATTGCAGGTCGTCGCATCGAACTAAACCTATCAAATCAGAGATCTACGAGAAATTGCACAATGAACATGTCGTTTCTTTTGAAAATTTTCATTTCGTGATAGGTGATAGCCTTAACTTCAACCTTATAATGATGCTTTTGCTCAGAAAACGCCTCCCCCCTACACATACTAGTTAGCTTATATTTATCTCTACTTCGCTCTATTGTTACCTCAAAGTTGGCTAGTGCCATGTTGTCAACCAGAAGTGTTAATAATACTTTCTCTAGCCAGTTGTAAAGGAGGCTTATTTGATCAAAACCTTCAGTCTCAACAATGACGCTTTTATTTAGATCTATTTTCGAGAGATCACAGGCTATATTAACGAGAGCCTTTGCAGAATTGGCAAACACTTCGCTTAGCGTTCGTCCGTAAGCTTCAGCCATTGCGTCGCTTACATGCTCTATATAGTGAAAGTCAACATTGGCCACACTTTTTCTACGGATGGCCAATTATTATACTGAACAGCAAAATCTAAATTGTAACAATTAATGGTTCATGTAGTGGACTGTAGTGGACTTGGAACTTCCTCGTGGAATGAGAGATTTGGACTCTGAAGATCTAGAAGGGATTAACTACGTCCGAGAAAAATTCTTTGAATTTGCTCACTTGTTTAACTTTATAGTGATGGAACCATCGCCCATCGAAACGCTTCAAACCCTAGAGACAAAAGCTGGACCATCAATTTCAGACGAAATCTATAGCATGACTGACAAGGGGGGGAGAGATATTGGTCTGAGATTTGATCTTACTATAGGTTTAACGAGGTTTGTCACTCGGCGAAGAGATCTCAAGATGCCAATAAAGATAGCATCATTCGGGGGAGTATGGAGATATGACGAGCCACAGGCTGGAAGATACCGATACTTTCATCAATGCGACATAGAAATCTATGTATCTAGAAAACTCACCTCGGATGCAGAAATAATTGAATTTATATATTTATTTCTAAGAAACCTTGGGCTAGATGTGACTCTAGAGATAAGTCATCGCCCTTTAGTGGAGGAATTTATTCGAAAAAATCTCAAAATTTCGGACGGAGCATTAATTTCTGAAATATTCAGAATAATGGATAAAGTTCCCAAGAAAGGGCCTGAGGGAATCCTCACGGAATATGGGAACAAAATTGACGGATCCATTTTGGAGAAATTAATCGCATTCTCGAGCATAAGAGGCCATGTTTCAGAAGTGAACAATAACAGTCAATTGGCAGAGCTAGGGAATTGGAAAACTATGACAGAGTTGATGGATATGTTAGAATCTAGGCAAATCACAAATGCCACCATCAATTTAGGAATCGTCAGGGGTCTGGACTATTATTCTGGAATAGTATTTGAAGCCTATGACGCAAACACAAAGGTTGGCGCACTAGCAGGTGGAGGACGTTATGATACGTTGACCGATCAATTTGGGAGGAAAGATATGGGTGCGACAGGAGCCGCTGCTGGTGTAGAGAGAATCATTCTTGCCCTTCGACAACGAAACCTCTTACGGAAGGCACATAGTCGGATAGTCTATGTCGCATATACTTCTGATATGACAAAACAAAAGGTGATGCGTGTAATATCCAA
>DASTUU010000527.1:0-1471 GCA_035759485.1 Nitrososphaeraceae archaeon | reverse complement strand
TTTCTAAATATACTTCCAAGGATTGATTATTTAGATCCAATACAAAATAAATAGTGATTGTTAGTAGTTACTAATGACCGAAGCATCTTCCTTTACTTGCGTCGAATGCGACGCTAACACCAAGCCCAGTCTCGCATCCTGTGGCTTCTTCTTGCATAGTAAGCATAAGATCAACTGTTTCTATTGCTACCAGTCCTAATGCGACTATTAACGCAACCGACAACCCTAGTTTTAAGAGCAGAAGATTCTGAATTCGATTCCTTAGGTGAAGTAATTGATATAGCAAAACAAAACGGATACGAGATTAAGCAACAACATCTGTATATAAGTCGACTAAGGAGGCTTCGATACAGTTTTTTTTCTCTTCTTTTCCTTTTATTCAATCACCCAATCATGCTACATCTAGCATTATAGTTCATGACCACTAACTGCAATGGATCTTAAGCAATCACGACACAGACAGTCCTTATTAGAGTCAAAGTCTTTTGGCTCCAGAACTTTGATATTCATGCACCAACATTTTTCATCTGCTCTACAAATAAACTCCTTAATACATACTGAGTAGTTCTTTTTCAAAACTACCAGTAGTATAACCATACTTCGTTATATATCATTAAATAATAGTTGACCTGACTGTTGGCATATATCGAAAAGCTCATCCCTTCTTTTTCTTATCCTTAGTCTCAACCTTTTTAACTAATATAACTAGACATCTGTAATCTGAAAATAGAATGTCTCTCGTGTAGTAAGAGAAACTTGTTTACTTGTGTTAAATGTAGATATTGCTGGACTTGTCACTGGAAAAAAGAAAAAGAACAGATGGAGAGAATTTCACAAATCATGTTAATAGTGATCTGATACCACATCATCTGACTAACTATATTCCTCTATATAGAAACACGACATCTATTATTTTTCTTTTAGTCAAGTCTTGTGCATTGATGCTAATATCTTTAATAGTATTTGAAAGCTGCTTTACAACCCTGCATCCAATCATGCTAATATCTCCTGCATTATATTGACCTTGATTTTTTCTAACTTTATTGTAGCAGTTGTCATTCTTTCGTTACTCACTAAAGAATGATGCAAGTTGTTTAACAAGAAAATCTGGCTGCTCTTCGGGAATCCAATGTCCAGAGAGAGGAACTATACCGCCACGTACATGCGTAGCCAGAGACTTCATTGAAGTCAATGCCGCAGTGCCAAAACTATACTCTCCACCAAGAGCTAAAACGGGCATCGGAAGCTTGACATTGGCATGTTCTTTATTCTGTTCTAGAGTTATTGGGAACGCTCTATAGTATTCAAAACCAGCACGCATTCCCCCAGGTGCAGAATAACTGGCAACATACTTGTCTATATCATCTTCAGTGATTGCTGCTGGGTTATATGCAAATCTATAAAACCATGAAAGATATTCTCGCTCTTTTCCAGCAGTTAGTGCTTCAGGTATGTCAGGTGTCTGATGAAA
>DASTUU010000526.1:0-2571 GCA_035759485.1 Nitrososphaeraceae archaeon | reverse complement strand
TTTTTGAAGTCGTTCAAATTGCTTTTCAGGCGTCATATCTGGAACAAGCCGGAAGTCTATCTTAGTCATTGCCTTAGCTGGAAGAACAGTTTTTGCACCTTCACCAGTATAACCAGACAGTAAGCCAGCGATGTTACATGTTGGCATTCCAACTAATGCTTTATTTATGGCTTCAATATCTTCTAGATTATTAGCAAACTTTCCTATACCATACTCTTTTTTGAATTCCTCTTTATCAAATGGCTCTTTGGTAATAGCAGCAATTTCTTCTGAAGTGAAGTCTCTTACTTCATTATACCAATCTTTTATCAAAATTTTTCCACTACTGTCTGACAAAGTATTTAATGCTCTAACCAAATGCCAAGCAGGATTTTCAATCAAAACTGCTAAACTAGAATGAGTATCTCTTAAAGGACCTTTTACAATAAGCTTAACAGAAAGAATACCTTTACACCAAGTTCCAAAATTGCTGTGCCTTTTTTATCTACGATTCCACTCTCCCATACTCATACCCATTACATAATCAGAATCATGACCTGTGAAGTATTTGTAATTGGAAGTGTTGCAGGATTGGCTTTGACAGCTGCAGTTCTCTCATTCCAAGTATTAACAGATAGAAAAGCAGCGGCAAGAAAGACCACGAAACAGGAAAAAGTAAGAAGATTAACGATAGATACTATTGCAGCCTAAAAGCCAATATTTTTCTTGTTAATGTTATCTTATTATTCCGAGTGTATAATACTTGTCTAATAATGATGAAAATTATGGTAGCGCCATTTGAACATTGGGCAAATTTTGATTATCATCACTGCTGTTCCTAGACGTCTGTATATCATTGTACAGAAATATCTAGTTCTTGTCCTTGTCTTTCATTATCTTCTTCGATCTTCTTCTTCTTCTTTCGAAGCCTCCTAACTTGTTCAAGTATTTCCCTTAGTTGTTCCTCAGATATTTTGGATATTTTTGAATCACATTCAATGCCTTTGGCATCTAATACTTGCTCGGTAAGTGAAACTATCTCATTTTTATGTTGCTGTTCTTCTAAAGTCAGCATATTACCACTCATAAAACGAAAGAATGCAAATTCACTCATCTCATTTAATAATATGTTAAACTTACTATTTTATTCATTCGGTTGAACTTTGAAAAATATGGCTGCCGGCCTTCAAATAGCACCCAACCGAATAGATAACATTAGGGCAGACCGGACTAGAAACTTGTTACCGACAATAAGGTTACGTCGTTCTAAGTTACAAAAACCGTTGTTCTAATATTTGCTAGAATATTCTCATTCTGTCCCAGCCTATATTATAGTTATCCTGGGATATTATATTTGCAACAACTCCGGCATCAAATTTTTCCATGCTTTATGATATTTCGTTTCATGGTCAGGGCAGCAGGGTAGCAATATCTTAGCTAGGAACATACATCCCACATCCATGGTTCGTTGCCGCTATGTACTATATATGACGTAAACCGCAGGAGACTCAAATAATAAATGAGTTCTTAGTCCATATTATCGTAACAAGCAGCAGCGCTTATGATAAATCAATTCTAATATATAGTAAGATAAAATAGCAGTAACACTATTACAAAAGATACAGTAGAATATGTATGGTAGAACATCAATATAGAAGTAGGAATGACATAATTGCTTCTATTTTAGAAGTAGCCAACGGCAATAGAGTAAGAATAACACAGATTCAGTTTAAGGCGTATCTTTCTTATACTCTACTGAAAGAATATCTAGTGCTGTTACTTGAGAATGGTTTGCTAGAATATATTGAAGGAGAACGCGCTTTTAAGACTACACCTAAGGGGATGCAATTCTTGCATACGCATAATCAGATGAGCGAAATGATTATGATGACTTATAACACGGCTACTAGAAAACCAGTAAATGAATTCTTATGATTACAACAACAGTAAGCGACTTTATGACAAAAAAATAGAAACTATCAGAGAATCAGAATCAGTACAAGAATCAGCAAGGACAATGAAAGAAAAGAATGTCAGTTCGTTATTGGCAGTCCATAAAGATGGCAGCCCCAAAGGTTTGATTACCGAACGTGACTTAGTCAGTTAGAAAGGCATGCATCAATGATATTCCACTGAGTGTAGTGATAAATAGAGAGTTAATGTCTTATCCTCTAATTGCTATTAACTCCAGGTAGTCACCATCAATAGCCGCTGATCTTATATTACAAAATAGTGTAAGGCATATGCTAGTTGTCGACAAATCCACTAGTAATGTAGATAGGCCTATTAGAATATCGACTCCGCTTGACTTTACACGATACTAGGAGGTTAAAAATGTAGATGTGGATAAAGACGATATTGCGAAAACATATACAGTTTTATCTTATATTCCATGCCTCTACAATAGTTATTAAGCCAGAAACCAGTATAATAGACATCTTATATGCATTCTTACCCACACTCTTCCTCATCTTCGCCAAAAGAATTATGGTGCTTTAGTTGTAATTGTATGAGAGGCGTATGTCTACATGATGCATGTCCTATACACTGCGATATGTGTATAAGAATCAGAGAGCTGGCTCTAAAATCTGG
>DASTUU010000525.1:0-5192 GCA_035759485.1 Nitrososphaeraceae archaeon | reverse complement strand
GTCAGCAGAAGAAGAGGAATAGGTCGAGGATTTTAGGATATATCATTGATTAGATATGTCAGAAGAGAAACAAGAAGTTAAGAAGAAAGTCAAACGAGACGAATTCGGTAACGTAGAGGAAGAAAAGACAGAAGTAAAAAGGAAGACAGACTATCTAACTACCTTATTTTTACCTTTTCTCTTTGTAATATTTATCCCAGATGTTGCCTAAGTGCTCTTAATGAAAAGACCCAGCGGCTATACGACTATTGGTATTGCAGTAGGACTTTTCACAGCAACTCTTATTGGTCTGAGTATAGCATCCTTTGTAAAGTCTAGAAAAAACATGTCTAAGAGATTAACTGTATCTAAGCCTCCTAGGCTGAAGAGCTAAATCTAAATACGGTATTTCTCATTATAGTTTAGGGCTAAAGACCAGGAAATCCATAAGAGCTCGTCACGCCCGCAGGTAGCCTTAGACTCGACCTCATAATTCCGGTCTCTGCTTCATTCTTCATGGTTGAGTCTCCTGCGGTTTTCCTTATATCCTGTTTTCTTAGTATACCAACTCGAAAAACAATCGTAGACTTCCAAAATCTGCCCAGGATTTCTGATACCCATCCTGGTTAAGTAAGTATTCTCCAAGTCGATCCCTAAGTGACACATAATAGCACGTTACTTTAGTAGGTAATCATAAAGATTCAGTCTACACAGATTGCAGGAGATACGAGTGCTACTTTATCACTAAAAATATATTTTGTCAATGCTGTGGAAAGCAGATAAGATCTACCCCAGCTGAGAGAACTCAAGGAAAAAATAAGAGCTAAGAAAAAACCGATTACCGTATTATGATTATGATTATTGTGTGGACTAAATTTACGGATCATACTTTGCTCCTTTTCTACTTCCATTTATGGTCTTATTTTCTCACTTACTACGTGGATATTTTGAGCAACACCGTCTTTATCCTTATCTCCCTTCATAAATGTAAGTCTGGCATGATAACACTTATTACGATATTCCTTTTCGGTCCACTCTATCTCCGTCTCAGTGGATTTTGTAACCGATTTGTCTATCCCAATAGTGAGTACATTCATTAGACATCTTAGTGATTGTTGGTACTTTGCTGCTTATACTATATTACACACACCTAAGCAATATGTTAATTAGGTTAGAGATTTGAAGGGTAAGCATGTTAGAGTATTTGTAGATGATGAGATATGAACTGGCAAGAGCAACCATTACAACCATTAGAAAACGAAGAGCCCTTACTTTATATCGTGCGTAAGAAAGGATGGATAAGAAAACACACCGAAGTTTTGTTTCTATCAAACAAACGTGTAATCAGAGAGTTACCACAGCAGAATATACTGCAACAATTATCCTTGCAACAAATAGACCATATCGAAGTTATCAACCAGTGCCATGATTTCAAGGCATATTATACTACAGGTGTAGGAGTACGTCAAAGTAGTCTTAGAACAGTATCGTATCAAAGTCAAGGTGTGAATAGGACAGTAGGCGACATTATATTTTATTCAAAATTGGCGCTAGATATTCACTTCTATGGAATAGCAGATCCGGCCTCTGTAAAACGTCTAGTCGATGCATTAAGAAAGCAACAACCAGTTTAGTTATCATTATTATAAAACGTATAACCAAACGCCATGACTTCATTACAACAAAGACAACCTACAGAATGGCGTAGAAAGAGAGGGACTTGCGGCCAGTGCAGCGTTACTCCCACCAAACCTAAGTAATTTAGTTCCATAATATATTCATGAATAATCGTAAAGAAAAAACAATCCTAGTGACAGGTGCAACTGGAACTGTGGGTAGCGAAGTAGTAAAGCAGCTTGCAGCAATATCATCATCCTCAGGTCACAAAATTAGGGCAGCTGTTCATTCGAAAAATAAAACTGGACAACTTGGTGATAAAAGAGTTGAAATTGTTGATCTGGATTATACCAAGCCAGAAACTGTTGCATATGCTTTAAACAGCGTTGATAAGATATTCCTACAAACATTACCCACCCCTAACGTAACAGATATTAGTTCTAATTTAGTGAACGAAGCAAAGAAAAATAGTGTCAAATATATTGTAAAGTTATCTGCTATAGGAGCTAGCGATTCTGAGTCCAGATCTACAATTCTACGATTGCATGGAGAGGAAGAAAAAATAATAGAGGACTCTGGAATACCCTATACCTTCTTACGTCCTCCTGCATTTATGCAAAATTTTGTAACTCAATTTGGTAATACAATAAGAACCCAAAATGCGTTTTATGTTCCGGCAGGAGATGCAAAGATGAGTTTTGTTGACACTAGAGATATCGGAGCAGTAGCTGCAGTGATGTTAACGAATACCAACCATGGAGCAAGCCAACAACATGAGAATAAGGCATATGATATTACTGGCCAAGATGCATTATCATATAGGCAAGTGGCAGATATCCTTTCTAATGAAGTTGGTAAAAAAATATCATATATAGACATAACTGAAGATGATGCCCGGAAAGGAATGAAACAGATTGGTATGGATGAATGGTTTATCAATATTATGATAGAATTATTTAGAATTATTAGAGCAGGCTATGGATCAGAAACGACTACTGCAGTTGAGCATATCACAGGAAGAAAACCAATATCATTTGCTCAATTTGCGAAGGATTATGCTGAAGCCCTTAGATAAGATATATGGCTACTATTGACAATGCCTTGGCCAGCCTGCAAAATACGGAAAATCTTAGGTTGGCCATGGCCCTGACCTGATAATTCTAAGACTTTACATCTGCGCCGTTCAATCCGAGGATCAAGCACATTTCGCATTTCTGGCAATTATTAGCAATACTATGTAACCATTATTTGTGCAGGAAAATGAGTTTGAAGTTAGGGTATTATAGTCCTACTATTTATAGTCAGAGTAAATTTATCATATACTCAAAGGAAGAAAGCTATGAGCAAAAAATTGAAACTACAAACGGGGTGAAGATAAACGTAGAAGATTTAGGAGGCACTGGTAGCCAGTTATATTCATCCATGGCTGGCCAGTAAACCATAATATGTTTGAATATCAATTTACTGAGTTACCAAATCATGGTTATCGATGCATCGGTATCGATTTACGTGGATTTGGAGATTCTGACAAGCCTTGGAATGAATACAACTATGACACAATGGCAGATGATGTTAAGACTGTCCTTGATACTCTCAATATAGAAAATGCTACACTGGTTGGTTTTTCAATGGGAGGAGCAATCTCTATTCGTTATATGGCTAGGCATAATGGAGCACATATACAAAAACTTGCTCTTCTAGGAGCAGCTGCACTTGCTTTACCAAACGATCGGACTCTCCACATGGTATAGACAACAGTGCTGTAGACGATCTTATCTTATTCGACAAACCTATGCAGATCGTCCATCTATGTTTAAGAACTTTAGTCAACTTTTCTTTCATAAGCTGGAGAAATTAAGTGCAGATTCAATATTTGGAATCTAGTCTTGGTTTGGCTGCCTCAGCATATGCTACTATTCACTGTGCAGTTGAACTGCGCGATGCGGATTTGCGTAAAGATTTGAGTAGTATTCAGGCACCCACTCTGATTCTGCATGGAACAGATGATCGTATATGTGTATTTGATTTAGCAAGAAAGATGAATGAAGGTGTCAAGGAATCACAACTTGTCGCAGTAGAAAATGCAGGTCATGGTTTCTATTATGAAGAACGCGAAAAAGTCAACTCAGAGCTTGTGTGCTTTATTGGGTAAATCTTTGATGATTCAACAAATTTTTCTATTATACAGTTATGTCCTAAGAGGTTCTATATTTGTGTGTAGCAACAGAAGAAGCATGTGATAGGTTTCTAATATACCGAGCACTACTATTGTCAATATTACTTGTAAGCATAGACATTGTCTTTGATACATGCAATTATGTTATTCTATTCATTCTCTCTTGTCGACCTTTTATTGACCTTTGGGTTATGTTCTTTCAATTAATTCCCGTGACTATCATAATTACTCATTTTTACTATTTGGCTATGATCTTCTTTTTCCTGCTAGTTCATTTGAGATATGGAATATATTATACCAAAATAAAGCACCTGCCATAATTATAAAATCAGTTACATAGAACAAATTCCAGACCCAAAGATTCTGTAAATTACCATTTACGAAATCATGCACATATCCATCATCTGCTACTGCATTGATCAATAAAGACAATGAAGCGAGAAACCAAGGAATAGAATGCTGATAGTCCTTCCTTAGGCTTATTAATATTATGCCTGAAGGGACTATCAAAATCAAATCCAGTATAGGATAGGCGACAGTGACAACTAGTGCAAGAGAGTCTATGTCGTCTCCTTCTCCTCCTACCGAAATATACCCTTCAGGCGAAGAGAGTAAAAGATGAATATTATAACCGACAAATAACACTGAAATAATTGCTACTATGAATATAACTCTGAGCCTAATGGAGCTTCGTAATGAACTAATTATAGTAAATAAATGTGCTGACAGAAATCCATATCCGGCAAACCATAACCAGTCACTTATAGAGACAAGTTTTTGCTCTTCATGACCTTCTATATTATGGTAATATAATTCTGCAGCATCTGCAGAAAACCAAGATATAAGACCTAGTGTTAAGAATAAATATGATTTGCCATGGGTTCCATGAAGTCCATGTCTGTATACTGCAATTATGCCCAAACCTGAAGCAATAGCTGCAGTTATGTTGAGAATCCATAGGGAATTGGACAGTCTATTGTCTCGATCTGAGAAAATAATAATGGAATTTGCAAATATGGCTGAGACAATAATAGCCGAGATAAGGATCTTTAATGTTAATTTAAATCCTGATTTCAACACGTTAATGTATGAAGATAAATAACGTTAATATCGATTAATATTAATGGATACGGGGTTAATATACACTTTAGATTTTGACTTATTTTACAATAATGTTAGCAGTAGTATCGCTAATAATATTTCGCTTTGAATTTAATACCACTTTTTCTCCCAGATTTGATATTCAATGGTTGTAGTTGATTTGTGGCCCGTTCAGTAATATTAGATGCTAAAATGGATGTGACATGTGCAAATAGCCTTAACTTATAGCTAATTCGAGCTTTGGTTACTATTATGCATGAATAGACCAACTTAGCCATTATGTTCTGATTTATTATATGCTATGTTACAACTCCTTGTT
>DASTUU010000524.1:0-1159 GCA_035759485.1 Nitrososphaeraceae archaeon | reverse complement strand
TACTTGGCGTTCCTGCTACTCAAACTAGATAAAATAGATATAGTTCCTCCCGGGGTAAATTTAATTGCATTTGACAAAAGATTAGATAAAACTTGAGATATTCTAATCCTGTCTGCTTTAAGAAGTATATCCTTTGGTTCGTAAAGTATTTTTGGTTTCTTTTCTTTGTTACTATTCTCGGGATGCCTATTCATTAGCATATCGTTTATGCAGTTTATAATCACATCATTAAGGTTAAATTCCTCCTTTTTTAGCTTTAGAGATTGACTTTCTATTTTAGTAACATCCAATATTTCTTCAGTAAGCCTTTGTAATCTCTTTGCATTTCTTACGATAACATCCACGTATTCACTATCCTCTTTATTCACCTTTGGACGTAGGATTTCTGACAATCCCAGTATCGGCTGTATGGGTGTTCGCAGCTCATGTGCTGCTATGTTAACAAATTCATCCTTCATTCTATCTGATTCCTTTAGCTTCTCATACTGAAAACGGATTATTTCCTCTCTTTCAGTTAAATTCTGATTAGCCTCCCTAAGCTTTGCATTGTAGTTAATGCTTGACAACGCAAGACCTACAATATTGACGAAGTAAGCCGCATCCTTTAGGACATGAGCTACATTGTGTGCCGTATCAAAAGAGGTAGTCGAGTAAATCATTATAATCTGCCCAAAAATATCGATAACCAAAGAACCGAGAAGGCCTTTGTAGAATATATCACTTTTTTTATAAAGCTGGTTTTTGTAGAAGTAGAGCAAAGCGATTACAAAAAGCGCCAGCGGAGGAAGTTCATATGGCCTATGTATGAAGTAGTCATCTATTACAGAGCCAGGAAAAACGATGAAAAGTGAACTGACAGCTACCGCTGCAGAAGTAATTGTAAGTATAACTAGAGCAGCTAACAGGCTTCTAGGTAATCTTTTTTCTTGTTTGTACTTATACCCTTGACCTTGCATCTGTAAAGTAGAATTGGACGATTGGGCAGACAACTTATGAGTTGCTGAAAAATTACTCCCACTTTTTTTCTCACTCATAGTGCTAGAGCTCTTGGATAACAGAGGATATCCCGCAATTGCTATAGCGAACATAGCGCCTAGAAATATTCTCCCTGCAAACCAGGTCTGGGGAATAAAATATTTTAGGAACAAATATTCGTTCA
>DASTUU010000523.1:0-2219 GCA_035759485.1 Nitrososphaeraceae archaeon | reverse complement strand
GCCAGAGATTGGTCAATTTGATATATCGCCAGCTTGTCCTTTCCAAGTAAATCAAACTTTTGGAGAATTGTATGGAATAACGTTTCCTCTTCTATTTGTTCAGTTACAAACCACTGCAAGAATGAGTATGTAGAGCGATCTTTTTCTTTTTCAGCCATATCAACTAGATCGTAAATAGCCCTGGTTACCATTTGCTCGCTCTTTAGGCCAAATTGGAAAGTAGATTCCAGAGATTCGAAATTACTTGGCGGTTTTTCAATTGCTGGAATTATCGCCTCTCCTCCAACACCATTCAGATAATGGATAAACTTTAGCATATGCCCATTTTCTTCTGCAGCTTGTTCGAAAAAGAAGCCAGCACTTCCATCATATCCGGTTCTTTCACACCATGATCCGATTGCGATGTATGCATTTGCAGATGATGCCTCATAGGAAATTTGATCATTAATTGATTTTGCCATTTCCATTGAAATTCGCATTATAGTGATCAAGTTTTTTTGATTATCTATATATTTTGCTTCACACGGTAATGGAGCTTCTGTTAAGGGCTTGTCTTTGCAAGCTCGACAAAGTCATCACATATCTTATCTATGCCACTAAGAAATGCAAGTAGGCGCCTCTCATATGGACCAAGTGTCTGGCTGCTGCTTCTGATAGCACCTCTCAATATTGTGATACACTGTCCTTCCACGATAGAGTGGTCAAGGGATTTTGCCAATTTGTTCTACATTTCAAGATAACTACAAGAGGATAATAAGCATCGAGTCCATTATTTGGACATTTTTTATCTAGGTGGCCCCAATGGTCTCCGTGCTTTTAGAAGGGCTATAACGTGGATTTCGACATCTAAGAAAAACAGCAACCTAAAAAAGTTTTTGATTAGCTGAATTTACAAGATCACCTAACTAATTCTGGTAACTTGCCAAGCCATAGCTAGGATTTTGCGAAGAGATTTTGGCGTCATGTCCCTTTAAGTTTCCTGTATAATAGGTCAGATAGAACCATTGCAGGACCAAAAAAGACTCCTTATAATTCATAAATCATTTAACGACCACAGATTCATGAGAGGACAATTCAGGTGGTAGTATAAAAGAGCATGAGTACAAAAAAGGACGAACGTATTCAACGACTTGATTCAATAACTGACCCTTCTGTAGCCAAATTATTTGAAGAAAAAAATTTTGCTTTTCTTGCGACCTTGATGAAAGATGGTTCTCCTCAGGTTACTGCTACATGGGTGGATATTGATAAGAACAACAACTATACAATTTTGGTAAACACTGCAGAAGGTCGAGTCAAACACAGAAACATATCTAGAGATCCTCGCGTGGCCGTTTCTATAATTGATTCTTCAAACCCTTATCACATGGTAAGTGTAAGAGGAAAGGTCATCGAACAAATCAAAGGAAAGGATGCAGACGAACATATAGATAAGATGGCAAAGAAATACCTAGACAAGGAGAAGTATCCTAGACGAAGGCCAGGTGAAGAGCGATTATTACTGAGGATAAAACCGCAGCATGTTGTTCATTGGAAGAGTGACGGCCACCATCAGCAGTAAGGTAATAGGAATAAAAAATAAATTCTAAAATAGTGGGCCCAAGGGGGTTTGGTTCCTCCATGTACAGGGGTTCATACACATTAACTTAATGTTTGTACTTTAGAACAGCTCATTAACAAGGACCAACGGTGTAAGAGAATCACAGAGACAACAATAGCATAGGTCTCTAACGACCTTGTTTAACAATTAAAAAATAGGGGGAGATAGTAGATTATCCAATCACGGTCCTGCTGAGCTTGGAGTACCAGGTCTGGTTGCATTTGTACCAGTATTTGGATCAGTGACTGTCGCGTAAGTTGATGTTTGCATTATTGCTTCTTTTGCCTGCTGTACAATTTCATCAGGATTTCCAGTAACTGTCCAATGCATAAACAACAACTTTGGCGATTCATCAAGCATATGGTGATGTATCGTAGTTACAGTCCAGTTGTACTTGTCTAGTACTTCATTCACAGGAACGACTTCTGGATCAAGCAGAGCGAACTCTCCAAATGCGACCATGGTATTGTTATTAGTTGTGTTTGCAGCGGTTGTGTGGTTCCATTAGTAGTACTTGCATTTGCTGTTGTGCCTCCTGCAAATACTTGAGTATCATTGAGAACTTGTGCTGCAGGAATCAACTCGATATAGTGCCCCATGCCAGAAAAGTTGTTCATTA
>DASTUU010000522.1:0-4317 GCA_035759485.1 Nitrososphaeraceae archaeon | reverse complement strand
CATCCAGGTAGGTTTCGGGCATGCAATAACAGCTTTACATTTCTTGATTAATTCTATCTTAGTTTTATTGTCTACGAGTCCAAAGTACTCTGCCAAGCCATCGGTATTTTGGCATTTCTCTCTTATCATTTGTACATATGAAAGATCTGGTACGTGTATATCATCACCAGCTATTTTTATAGCGTTTCTTGTTCTCACCGCTAAATCTATTGAATCTTCAATTCCTTTTTCTCTGACTATTCTATTTACTGAGAGAAGATAATCGCCGTTTTTATTGTTATTATTACTTTTTATTTCTTCTATCGATGGTAGAGGAATTCCATGATGGACATATCTAACTGGTATTTTAAGGACAGATGACATATATTTAGCATGAAGCCTCGACAGTCCAATATACCTAGGAAATCGTAGCTGTTTAACCGGAACTTTCTGCAATTCTACCATACCATGATTAGTATGAATTATTTTCATCTTTGGAAATTTCTTTGCAGATAGATAGGAAAAGCAATGCCATGTATTATCCCATACTATTCCATTCCCAGTTCCGTATTCTTTTTCGAGTAGTTCTTTGTACATGAGATAGTGCGCTTCTTCAGCAGCCGTTCCTTCCCAAGAAGGTTCTATCGTTTCTATTATGTTTAAGTTGTATGGCAGTCCTCCTCCTACAGAAGAACCTCTAGCTGATATCAAAGTCACATCATGAGCTTTACTGGCCAGGTTTTTAGAAACCCACATAACGACAGCCTCCAAGCCTCCATTCGATCTTCAACAAGTCTGAGATGAAAATAATCGGGAGGAGGAGTAGGTAAATTAGGGCTACTTATAACTAATACCTTCGTTTGCGAACACCAATAAGTATGAGCATTATTGTTTAATAACGATCTCGATAACGAGTATTAAATATTGGATAATCATCTAACAGCCTAGTTAGTTTGCTATATGAGCGAGCAAATATCCTCATCCTCTCTAGCTCTTCGTAACTTTGTCCAAACATGCAGAAGTCCAGCTACTCGTGACGTCCATCTAAAGGCCTTGAACAACCTATCTTAGAGATACTGGCCGCTCTTCTGCTAGCGTTTCGACCTATATCACTGCGCTTCACAAGTTCTGTTCAATGAATGATATCACTACCTTAAACTGAGATAAAATACACAGTTTTGAAGGCGAGAGGGAAAAACACACAGAGGATAGACCGTACACTCGTTCAGAGATCGGTACTCTTGTTAGTAACGCTTCGCTATGAAACCGAGCAATCATTCTGACCATGTGCAGCTCAGGGGTCAGAGTTGGGGCTCTGCCCCTTTTAAGTGTTAAAGACCTGGAACCTATTGACAAATACAACATTTTCAAGATTAACGTTTATGCTCTTTCCAAAAGGTCACATTATTTTTCATTTTGCACTCCAGAGGCTCTTAATAACTACATAGATTGTAGAAAGCGGTGGGGGGGTATTTAGGCTTTCCGAGCAAGAATCACTGGAAGGTGACTCTTGACGACGACGGTTATATCGGCATAATTGATCAACTAACGATAGATGAGACTAACAAGCTTAGATGTGAAGTTGAAACCTCGCGAGTAGAGAAGAATAGTTGGGAAGCAATGCGAAGAGAGTTAGACGATATAAAGGAACTGCTTAAGCAGGGTTTGCATAGAACACATAATATCACGTTGCAAACTGGGGTCTCCTATCAACTAGGACGAATCCGTTTATTGATGTCCTGTCTTTTACTACAGGAAGAAATATCCCCATAGTTTTATCTAATAATAGTATTGGAACTTCTAATAACCCCATCTGAAGAACCCCCCATATATGATCAAAATCTACCTATCATCAAGTTAAATGAACAACAAATTTTTGGCAATTGCCTTACTGATAGCCGGTGCGTTGTTAACCACAACAGCAATAACAACAATGGTACCAGATGCATATGCAGACAACAAGCAAAAAGCAGAGGATGATTCAGCAGCTGCAATAGCTGACTGTGATCACAACGATGTCGAGAGAGCTGGATTTGACTGTTTTGGGATAGCAGCCAACGATATCGACGTAGACCTTGGTAGAACTCTCACAGGATTAACAGCACTAGGCAGTTCAAACGCAGAGGAAGCCACACTCGCAGGACAGCCATAAACCAGAGACGTTTTGTCCCCTTGGGCAAGCTCTGGGGAGGCTCAACCTTTTTTTCTATACTTCTTTTACAAATCTAACCTAGAGGGTTAACCACACTCACCTATTACCTTAATGAGGTGCGTGGGGGGGTGTTGCGAGCACATACACCTATTACGGGGCTTGGATCATAGACGTCATGACACTGGCTCGGATGTGTGATGACGGTTGTATGTGCTTGAGGTACGAGTGACTACTAACGTAGCAGTCGCAAGCCCAAATGCTGTTATGACTGCAAACATTATTAGTGCTGTATTGGAGTTCGCTAATCTCTAAATACTTTGTAAACCGATGAAGAAGGAGAAAGTACGAGGGAAAAAGATAGCGAGAGGGTTTGGCCTTAGCAGGATAGACTGCATGATATGAAAGCAAATGTCATACACGGAGATTTTAATCCCTGTGGGGGTGCCGAAAGACTATCACTTATAACTATGCAGGCATTATTAGAAATGAGAATAGATTTTGACCTTACAACCTTGAAGAGTCCCGATATACCAAAATTAGAAAATTCATATGGCAAAAATCTTGTCTCAGTTATGAAAAACATAAACAAAATTAATGTCATAAATATAATGGAAGAACTTCGGCAACAACAAGAAAAAGATCATGAAGATTACAATTACGATATTACAATAAATACAAATGGGGATGCAGCTCCTTATTATCATTCATCTTTTTCAAAAGATAATGCTATTACTTATTGCCACTTTCCTAGTACAAAATATCATATAGAATCTGAAAACATCGATTATCTAAAAACAGATCTCGGCATGACAGAAGGGTCAAATGTTTTTTCGGATAATAAGGACTATGAAGGTAATCCAAAAAATTGCAAAACCAAGCTTCAGTTCAGCAAAAGAAAAGAGTATTTTGAAATATTAAAATATGGATATTGGAATTTGATGAGAAATTCTACAGTGATTACCAATTCTGAATTCAGTCGCAAGGCAATAGTTAATGCATTAGGATTAGACAACATTTACATACTTAGCCCGCCGATAGATATTGAGACTTTTCATAATGTCGCATTAATGGCAAATGGTGATTATGAAAGAAATGATACCATTCTTGTAATAGCGAGAATCGCTCCTCACAAGAAAATTGAAAATGCAATCAAGCTTGCAAAAATATTAAAGGATAACAATATAGGCAAAGGAATGAAAATTGTTGGAAATCTTTACTACTATTTTTATGATTATTACTCGGAACTTAAACAGATGGTTCTAAGCCTTGGTTTGGCTGACTATATTACATTTGAAACTAATGCTAGCTTAGATAAGCTTCTTTCTATCATACGAGAATCCAGAGTATACTTTCATCCAATGGTAGGAGAGCATTTTGGCATGACAATATTAGAAGCTATGGCTGCTGGACTAATCCCAGTGGTTCCAAATGAAGGTGGCCCTACAGAGTTTGTTCCACAAGAATATCAATTTAATACAATAGAACAGGCTGCTGAAATTATAAAATATGTTTTTAATCATTTGCCAGAGATGGAGCGAATTAAGATAAGCGATGATATAAATATAAATAAATTCTCACATTCTCACTATATTGAGGGATTTCGGACGATATTAAATGAATTATTATCTCGAAGAAGGAAATAACGGCGTCTGCTGATGTAAACATTACATTTTAAATGAACAAGATAGTCGCATATGTCCTCTTCATTTAACTGTTTTTGCTACTAACAATCACATTATTTGATCAAAGTTTTTCAGTCAGTCACTCTATCAGTATTTCAACTAGTGAGATTGTTATATAATAAAAGAAATTGTTATTTTGATGGCAGTTATATACCATAGGATTTGGTGGGATGTTTTTGCTGGCTAAAAAATGTATTTCCTTTGAATCAATAACGATACAAACCAAAATTATATAATATTGAATTAACCTATTTGACTGAATCTTTTTCATTTAGGCTTCATATATCCGAAGCATATATTTTGTATATTATCCCATCATATGTAAGAACGTAGAGATATCTATCCTCAGGTCCTACTTGCATATCTGTAATAACTCCGAAGCCTTTTCCAAATATTACCCCACCTTCTTCAAGTTCATTAGGACTGTTTGCAACTTTATCTTGTAATGGACCATTTAATAGTAAGCCAGTTCTATTCTGATTTAGTTTGAAATTATAAAGATAG
>DASTUU010000521.1:0-4160 GCA_035759485.1 Nitrososphaeraceae archaeon | reverse complement strand
AGCAGCAACAAGTATTGACAAGAAACCGAGAGTTACTTATGATGAAATAGGGGGATTAAAGGACCAGATTAAAAGATTAAGAGAGATTGTCGAATTGCCGCTACGGCATCCCGAGGTATTTGCTAAACTGGGAATAGAGCCTCACAGTGGAATACTTATGTACGGTTCGCCAGGATGCGGAAAGACTTTGATTGCTAAAGCGTTGGCTTCTGAATCAGCAGCCAATTTTTATATAATAAATGGTCCCGAAATTGTTAACAAATATTACGGGGAAACAGAGGCTCGACTTAGAGACATCTTTAAGGAAGCAAAGGAGTCAGCGCCAAGTATTATCTTTATTGATGAAATAGATGCTATAGCGCCAAAGCGGGAGGAAGCATTTGGTGACGTTGAGAAAAGAGTTGTAGCTCAACTTCTTGCTTTGATGGACGGGATGTCGGATCGCGGAAACGTTATCGTATTAGGCGCTACAAATAGACCAGACAGCATCGACCCCGCATTGCGAAGACCAGGCCGGTTTGACCGGGAGATTGAAATTGGAGTTCCTAATGCCGAGGAGCGGTTTGAGATACTTGGAATCCATACTAGGGGAATGCCATTGGCTTATGATATTGATCTACAAGGATTGGCATCGGAGCTAAATGGTTATACTGGAGCAGATATTAAGGCTCTATGCAGAGAAGCTGCTATGAAGGCGCTGAGACGGTATATTCCTGAAATCGATTCGGAAGGTGATAGGGTCTCGCCTGAAACCTTGGAGGTTATGGACATCAGGAATAAGGACTTCAGAGAAGGAATGAAGGAAATTGTTCCTACGGCCATGAGAGAATTTTATGTAGAAGTTTCCCGAATCAAGTGGGAAGACGTAGGAGGACTGCACACTGCCAAAAGGACACTGTATGACAACTTGATAATGTCGATCAAAGAACCTGAAAGCTTTTCTAAGATGGGAGTGAGGGCACCAAGGGGCGCTTTACTTTTTGGTCCGCCGGGGTGTGGAAAGACACTTATTGCAAAGTCGCTTGCTACCGTAGGCTCTGCAAATATAATAGTCGTGCGTGGTCCAGAAGTACTATCTAAATGGGTAGGCGAATCCGAGAAGGCCATTAGAGAAATATTTCGAAAAGCAAAATCATCTTCTCCCTGTGTAATAGTCTTCGATGAACTTGATTCGTTAGCCAGGCCGAGGGGACAAGATGATATTTCAGGTAATGAAAGGGTGCTTTCCCAATTATTAACTGAAATGGATGACTCCGGTAGCGCAGGAGTTATTATTGTTGGCATTACTAATAGACCTGATTTGATTGATACTTCACTGATCCGACCCGGTAGGCTTGATTTAATAGTCTATATTGAATCACCTGACGAAAATGCTAGATTGGAAATTATCAAAAAACTGACGTCAGAAATGCCTCTGTCCGAGAATGTTAATTTGGCTGAGGTTGCGAAGAGGACAAAGGGGTTTAGCGGAGCAGACCTTGAAGCACTTTGTAGAGAAGCTGCAGTCAACACGATGCGAAACAAAGAATCACTCGTGGACAACTCTGATTTCGAAAAGAGCCTCCAATTAGTTAAGCCCTCTATTACAAAGGATGTTGAAGATTGGTACGAGTCAATGAGAAGGAATCTTACATATGCTATTCCAAAGCCTATGGATAAGGTTTTTTACGGGTGATGTCAAGCGTACCAATATATCAAGGATACCAGTTAAGTATTCTAAGGGTTAGTATGAAGCGCATTCCCACTTGTGTCATGATAGCATTAACGAGGGTGGAAACTTGAAGTACCCATTGCGTAACTTAGTTTATGAAAAGATCCGAGAATCTGAGAATCTCACCGACTCTGAACTACTAAATAGCCTAATAAAAGGAGGAGTCGAGCTTACGGAGGCTGACCTTTCTAAAACGCTGATGGATTTAGAGATATATGGTTTGATACGTGTATCCTGGGTTACGAAGGAAAAGAAAAGAATAGAACTAAGACCAGCTGTGGCTCCCTAGATTTCCGTCAAGCATTCAGATTCTGAAATAAAAAAGGGCATCCAAGGCTAGTGCAATAAAGACTATCACGAGATAGGGAGCTGTCACTTTGTAGGCCTTCCAGGCGAAGTCCGGTGTAGGTCTTTTTGTCAGTTTGTAGTGATATAATAACATGACCGATCCAGCAATGGCCGCGGTTAAGGTGTATATCAATCCTAGTCCAAATAAATAGAGAGTTACAGAATAGGGTAAAAGAATGGCCGTGTTCAAAAAGATGTAATCTGCTGTTTTCTCATTCCCAATTAAAACTGGAAGCATGGGAACCCTCGCGCTTGCATATTCATCTTTTGACTTTATAGCTAGGCACCAAAAGTGTGGAGGAGTCCACATAAATACTAGCCATCCGACTAAAAAACCAGTCACATCTATAGAACCGGTTGTCGACGCCCATCCAGCCATTGAAGCGGCACTACCTGCGAATCCTCCTATAACTATATTTAAAGGATTACTACGTTTAAGCCAAATAGTATAAACTACCACATAAAATGTGATGCCAATTAATATCATTGCTGAAGTGTACGGGTTCAGGAGAAACCAAGAAGCACCAACGGAAAAAGCGCACATTCCCAGCCCATATACGAAGACATTGTTTGCAGAGATTTTGTGAGATGGGATCGCTCGCTGCGACGTCCTTTTCATAATTCTGTCAATATCTCTATCGTAATAATGGTTGAGAGCGCTAGCTCCCATAGAGGCTGCTGCGCCAGTCACGGCAAGGAAAAGTAAATTCCATGCAGAAATGTCCCAACCCACGTGCGGTGAGGCATCAAACCTACTAGCTGCTAATGCTGAGCAAACAGCAGTGATGAGTAGTACCAGAACAATTCTAGGCTTTGACACTTCGACGTATAATTTTACATTCACTGGTGGCTACCTTATGTGGCACTGTAGCAAACTACCATTTAACTTATTCGAAGTCTAGAGCTTGGTATTTACCTTGTATAAAAAAACTAGGACTATTCAGTATGTAAAGGCGAAATACTATCTTAACTAAACGTACGTCTATTGATTAAGGGATTTGGATTCGAGACCAGGTAGCATATTGTTCGGCTAATCTGGGCTATGATGCCTTACATCTAGAAAGGATTAATTATATGCCATCATGTCAGAAAACATGTATCATGACAGACTGGGATCTGCTGACGCCAGGAATCGGTCTTTCCTCTCTTGGAATTGTCACAGTAGGAATTTCATTGTCGGGGATAGCCAAAACCTTCATGGAGGGAATGCATGCTGTAGGTCTACTTACTTTATTTATTGGTATGATTTTCCTCGCATCAGGTCTATTTAAGGACGGATTTCCTTCAAGCGGGAGGGCCAAGTCTGCGACTTTTATTACCTTAGGATTTTTGGTCACTTTTGGTTTCGCCGCTGCTGTAACAGTAAGCACTCAAGCCCCAAGCATCTTTGCCTATATAGGCCTGATGATGTTAATATCAATACCCTCAGCTGTACTTGCAGTAGCCTCATATAAGAGGACCCCACACATCAAGGCACTAGCAGCAATTTTTATTGGTGCCGCTGTAATTGGAGGTTCTTCCTTTTACGCCTTTGGTCTTGTAACTCCAAAAGTAAGTACAGATACAAGCCAAGCAAATGGGACAGCAACTGTAGGAAATACAACAAAAACAAATTCGATCATAGATAGTAAACCCCTTAGTTCTCTCATGATCTCTGCGTTGGCCCAGTTCCTGAATAGAGCATGATAAAGGTAGATTTACTCTAAACTGGCTTCATTTGTACGCAACCTCTTGGTGCTCTATTTATTTGTGTTTCGATACTACTGTCGAACATGACTCTAAATATAGATACATAAAAGTAACAAGAAGCTACGTAGGATCAACCCAATATTGTGTTGAATAGCCACATTTTGAAATACAGATGTCTATTACACTTTGGTAACCTCTTAGTATTGTGAAGACAGAGACTATAAGTCGCTTTGTTATTATAGATCTGGTAAGTCGCACTATTTTTATGCAATATGTACGCTACCAATATTCTTGCCAAAAATTCTTACCATAAGCCAAGGGAAATTAGATATGCTGGCTGAGTATGCGAAGGATGCCTTCCCGCTGGAATCTTGCGCGCTTCTCCTTGGAAAAGGAGAGTATCCAGCTGACA
>DASTUU010000520.1:0-4027 GCA_035759485.1 Nitrososphaeraceae archaeon | reverse complement strand
AGCATTTAATGCCATTTCACAGACATCTCCATCTTTTGCATCTAATCAAATTTCTCCACTAATAGTTTTCCTGACGCCATTTGGCATTCTAGAAGCTATTGCATATGGTATTGCAATATCTAGAAGTGGCATACTATCCTTTCAATTAATTAAAACAAAAAACAGGAGGAAATATTGGAAAGAGGAGTACCTTGTTCCTACTCTCATTGAGCTAGGCATTGTAATTGCTATGCTGTTTATTGGAGCAATGATAGAATGGCAGATGGTGCAGCAAATGGTAAGAGTAGGTTAGAATATATGTTGTGTTCTTTTGAAAATGCTGACATTGTCTATCAACAACAGCAGCAGTGGCAACAAGTTGTATGAAGGTCTATCTAACCTATGCTGCTAGTTAAGAATATGGTTTCAATGGTATTTACAAGACTTTCTATACGCCCAGGTTTTAACATAAATCCATCTATCTTAATTGATGGTAATATTTTAGACAATTCTAGAAGGTCGGTTTCAAGTGCAGTCATGAACACAACCTTAATTTCAGGCCTCATAGCCTTAATCTTCTTCACAAGTTCATATCCATTCAGTTTCCGCATCGCTATATCAGATAAAACCAAATCAATTTTGTCATAGTTATTTTGAAAATATTCTAAAGCTTGTAAGGGATTAGTAAATCCATAGACGTTAAAACCATCAGCTTTTAACCAGCGTTTTACAGAATTGACTATATCTGATTCATCATCAACTAATAATATAGAACAACCTTTACGAATCAACTATAATAATATAATTCTAGTACATTATATATAGCTACCCTTGGGCACTAGTAGTATCTTTATGCCGTTAAGATGACTTTTTACTATGAAAATCTTAGTAATTATGATACGAGATTAAGTTATCTACTTAATTTCCTGAAATCAAAAATATATGTCAATCTATTAGTATATTCTCTTAACTAACAGAATAAGGGGAGACTTAATGATAAAAGTACAAAATCATTCAGCTGTCATTTGTGTTGCCCTAATAGCATTCCTACTTTTGAGTATTATCTATGGTAATAATAATGCCGCCTATGCGAAAAAAAATAATCTAGAGGAGCAAAAAGGAAAGCAAGGACAAGAAGATAATGAAAAAAATGATGACGATGAGGATGACGAAGATAAAGATGATATACCATTGAAATTTGAAGTTCCCATACCATTCCCTTAAAGATTTATCTTCTCTATTTTTAGAAGAACTATCAATTGTTATAGGCTTAGCAATACTTTCTCCACAGGTGGAAAAAATGATAGTATAAACCAGTCAAAGAAAAATGCTTTCTAAATCTTAGAATTATAGTTAGTATATTTTATTCTCTACTACTGCTCTCTACCCCTCTATCTGTCTGGCTGTAATAACTGTTACAGTACCCTTGGTGTGTATATTATTTACTAGACCAGCTCTTTCTGTGAGGGTTACCTTAACGTCCAAATAAGGGAGTACTTTAGCAGCAAGTGTCCTAGCATCTATTTTTTGTAATAGAGTTGCTGCATGCAGTTTTAGAATGTAGAATACATATAGCATTATCTTTGGAAAAATATTCTTGGTAATAAGGAAACAAGTCTGGATGTATATTTATGTGAATATCATATTGATCTTTTCCTGCCTTGTTATTACTTTCCTTGTTATTGCTTTCATTAAATGAAGGTACAATTTTTACTTTTCTTGCTTTCTTTATTACTGAAACAAGGTCTTTACCATAAGCATTTACTGATTTGGAAACATTTGGGCTCTGTGTATGTTGTGATATCAAAATCAATATCCATTTCACTTGCATTGTTGCAAATGATACTCTTTCTCCTCCACCGCAAGGATTAAAATCATGATGGATAGCCGAGACTAGAAACATAATCTTTTTTAATATATATTACGAAAGTATATACAGACCACTAACGTAGGAGCCTGCACGATTGGCGTGGTTGCAAGTCCGGTTGTCCGGTAACCAAAACCTACTGACCAACTAACTTAACTAACACAAAGACCTAAATGTTAATTTTAGATATTTCCTATACGTCTGCTTTCGTCTAATGCCATTTCCGTGGTTCACCCATCATATGACAGTAAATATTACTGGTACTAGATATTCTTTGTTTGTAGTCCTATGTTTACCTAATATGTGCGAAAGGTAAAAACCATGGAATACCTCACCGATCTGGTCACCACAGTTCCCAAAGGAATTAAGCCCTGCCAAAGTCGATGAGTTGCACGCGTAAGCCTCCACCGCCACACAGCGGCCGCCGGCCAACTCGGATAGTGTGGCCGCTCGAACGGCATCATCGAGGAAGAACGTGAAGGTCCTCCTCCATGTAGCGATTGGCGGCGGCTTCTGCCTCCTCTGGATTACTGCCACTCTGACGCGCGCTCAGATAGGGCGCGTACCAGTCCCACCAGTGATGCTCGGCGTGCGTCTTCTCGAAGCGGTCGTGGTGCTCTGCCGTTTCGCGGAGGAACCCTGCCAAGGTTGCAACGTCCACGGCCTGTGGTCGCGTCAAGTTCCACTCGCGGCCCGGAAGCCGCGTCTGGATCTCCTGGAGCAGCCAGCCGTTCCCGTCCGGATCCTCGAATGAGGCAAACGAGTAGTAGGAACGACCTTGCGGGTCGCGCCCGCTGACGCGTGGGTTCTCCACGGCGTTGTTGAAGGGGCCGCCGGCATAGTGGAAAACCTCGCTCACGTCGACGCCGCGGGCGATCAAGTTGTCGCGGGCGGCATCGATGTCGTACACCGCCAGGACCGGGCGGTCGATCGAGCCTGGCTGGGCGGAAGTGATCCCCTTCCCAAAGATGATCGACGCCTCCGAACCAGGAGGAGTGAATTGTATTCCCCGAAAGTCCTCGTTGGCGACGTCGATATCCAAGCGAAATCCCAGTTTCTCGTAGAAGCGCTTGGCCCGATCGACGTCAGAGACAGGTACGAACAAAACTTCTAGTTTCATATCCATGATCAATAATACTCCTTTTTTTTATTTAATTGGCGTGGTTGTTTTCTCCGGCAACGGTGATGAATAGCCGCTAGCCTTATTCATTTCAATTTGGGACATTATGTCGTTAGTATTCATAGGTGGTTAATTCATTCATATATTATTAATCTGCTCTGGGTACAATGCAAGGCAATGTACCCATCATACTATTATAGCAAACTGAGGGCCACATTCTGTGATGGTCGGAAAAGATAAACGCATTCCAGCTTCACATCATGGGACTCCAATAACATTTCTCTTGATTGGTATTATTATTACAACTAGCATATTGTCTGCTTTTACACTAGTATTAAACCAAAATTATACTGTAATGGCACAACAACAACCAAATGGTACACATTTTCAAATCGATAATACCTGATTCGCCGGATTGAAGAGACTGATACGATAGTATTCCGGCCGTACACAGAGATCGTGGCCCTCGAAGGAGGTAATCATCTTGAATCCGTTCGATGGCGGAACAGTCAAACGGGGCAGACTGAGGAGCACAAGTGACGTCCGAGGCGGCAGCATTAAGCGTGTCGCATACGCGGTGGGAGAAGGATCGATTGCTATCTCATTGGTTCACAAAGTACTCCAGGAATAGAAAGCATATTAAACGTACTTAGACTGGGATGAATGACTATGAACCTAGTCTAGCTTGTTTTATGCAAAGCATTCTGTATTCTTCCGTACTGTTGTGGAAAGAGCACATTCTGAGGGTGTTTTACATCTAGATATAACATTAAAGTCAAATTTTTGTCGACGTTTTCTCAGATGGTAACAATACCCCCAGAGCATGATAAAATATGATACAGGGACTTTTTTCTTCCATAAATGTCAAATCATCTCCCTAAAGTTGGAGCACCTACAAGTTGGAACGTATTACTGCAACCATACACTATAACTTCTTGTTTGTATAAACATTGTATCTATTTCTTCCAGTATTGTTGCTAACATAATTCCATATTTCTGAGCTTAAAACAAGCTTCTGAAATAACGATTTTTGGTTGTCATCCAAAGTATCATAAACTAGT
>DASTUU010000519.1:0-4031 GCA_035759485.1 Nitrososphaeraceae archaeon | reverse complement strand
CTATGTCGGCCATCAATTTCCCTCTACGAGTTTCACCTTCAGTTCCATCCTCAAACGGCGTCCCCATTAGAAATACTGATTCTACATCTTTTACTGCACGCTTTAGTGAATCGGAATCATCAAGGTCTCCTTTCACTATGTTAGCTCCTCTATTTCTTAGGTCTTGAGCTGCAGGTGATTGGGTATTTCGTGTAAGGGCATATACTTTATGTTTTTTTTGAAGCAACAATCTAGTTAGTGAGCCTCCTTGCTGACCTGTTGCACCTGTTACCAAAATATTCCTCTGATTAGCGACCATTATGTAAGCATATACTAATTTGTCAAAATATTATTTAACTATGGCAATAAGTTCAGAATAACCAACTATACAAACTAAAAACTAGTTAGTTTGAGATAGCTATACTGCATATATAGTAAAATTGGTGTATATTTTCTATATAGTGTCAGAATCAGTACTTATATCTAATCAGGCAGAAAGATTTACAATCAAACATACTTTGGAGGAGAATAAAGTAGCAATGGAAAAAATAACATACACCGTTAATAAAATTAATAGTACTGAAACATTAATTGCCAATATCATAAAGCAGTTCTACGATGTCAAATGATCAGAATGCGATAAAATATGTTAAGCATAACAAGGTCAGAATTAAAGCAGACATAAAAAGAGAGGAAATCACTAAATTGCTTTTAGACTTCTTTGAAGAAATTAAAGATAAATCCATAGGTATGAAAGGATTTATGGTAATGGATGACTTGCAAGATATACAAGAATCAGTTGTACTGAGGATGGAAGTAATATAACATCATTCTATCCTATGTTGACTTAAAATAAATAAAAGATAGGTACAATAAGTAATATGATATCTAGGTTGTAGCCATGAGATTTATATAATACATACCAAAATGAACGTTAGACAATGAAAGAAACCTTCATTGGCGGCATCAGTGTTATCAGCAGTTCTGATGACGATCGTAGCTGCATACGGATCGATAGATTTGGTATTTGCACAGGGACCGCCAAAGTTTACGATAAACCTTACAGGCAGTGAAGAGGTACCCTCTGTTCAAACTAATGCCACAGGTACGGCTGAGATCTCCGCTTTTGATATTTCATCTGACTCGGTATCCTACGGTATAAATGCTACAAACATACCAGGCGTTACAGCAGGTCATACGCATCTTGGTAAACAAGGCGAAAATGGACCCATAGTAGTTACATTTTTCAATTATAGTGGTCCGAAACCGATAGACGAGGTGATGGAAGGTGGTACTATTACGGCTGATAAACTAGAAGGGCCACTGAAGGGTAAGCCGTTATCCGAGCTAGCAGTGGCAGGGGCTAATGGTTCGTTGTATATCAATATTCATACTGAGCAGTACCCTAATGGAGAAATTCGTGGACAGATTGTGAACCCCGCTGACTAAAGACAATGAATATCCAAGGACACTCATCTTATTGAGTATTTTTCAGGTCTGATAGCACCTTTTTATCATATATCATATATCTTGAAACATAAATGATATTGATCAGCAGAAATGATTAATTTTAAAGACTTAAATAATGTATAGCTAGGTTACCTATCAGTGTGTAGCAGTATAACTTCTGTAAGACATTTAACATTCTGCCTGGCAATATCATTTTTCTTAGTTGTTGGAACTATCGTTTCTATAAATGGTATTGGTCTGAATTTATCTGGGACCGCATTTGCACAGCAACAGCCCCAAGCTAATTTTACTTCAATTGAACAACAGCAGTTAATGGATGGTATTTCCTTTGAAATTGATAATGTTACCTTTTCACATCATATGGCTTCAGTCAATGGAATTCAATTGCATTATGTGATGGGTGGTAAAGGAGATCCTGTAGTTTTATTGCATGGATATCCACAATCATGGTATGAGTGGAGACATATTATGCCTGCATTGGCTGAGAATTATACAGTAATTGCACCTGATGTTCGAGGGTTTGGTGATTCCTCAAAGCCAATCACAGGTTATGATGGCAATACTACTGCAGAAGACATCTACCAATTGGTATCCCAACTGGGATTTGACAATATTTTCTTAGTAGCACATGATGTAGGAGCGCAAACAGCCTATTCGTACGCTGCAGATCATCCTAACAATGTAAGCAAACTAGTGCTCATAGATTTCCCCTTCCCAGGCTTCCTTCCTTCAGCGTTTGGTCAAAATGGACCCTGGTGGTTTGCTTTTTATCAAACACCTGATATAGCAGAGACTCTTATAGAAGGTAAAGAACGAGAATATTTATCTTGGTTTATGAAAGGATTGGCTTATAATCCATCTGCAATTTCAGAAGATGCCATAGATGTATTTGCAAATCATGCTAAAGCACCTGGTGGATTGCGTGGCCCAATTGAACATTTTCGAGCCTTCCCTATGGATGCTGAGCAAAATAAAGAATCAGCCAAATCGAAGATAACAACGCCTGTATTAGTATTAGGTGGCGACATATACCCTGCTTTGGGTGGCGATTATCCAGGGAATTTTGCATTAGATTCAACTAAGGCATTAGCTACAAATGTAACAGGCATTACAGTTCCACTTTCAGGGCACTGGATCCCAGAAGAGCAGCCACAATTTGTCATTGAGCAACTAGCAAAATTCTTTACTGAATAAACAAAGAAGCAATTAATTAAGTGAAATTCTGGCAAGCCTAGTCGTGGAATGACAAAAGCTGTGCGATGTATATTTGTAAACTACATACTATTGATAAAATTAACGAAGTAGAAGATATCGCGTTAGTTTGGGTTCTCATTCCATTTGTTTTCGCCATTTTTTAGTATCCATTCTCTAATGTGTATCCGATTGAAGGGTAAACAATACCTAACTCGTCTAGATATATCATAACGAACAAATCATTGAACTGGGTTCTACTATGACATCTTGTGGAACATTTATTCCTTCATGATCTCATCTACATAGCACCATTTCCAATTCTCTCCGGGTTCATATGACTTTATGACCGGATGACTAGTAGCTTTGAAATGTTTGGTACCATGCTTATTTTTAGAAGAGTCGCAGCAGCCAACATGACCACATGACAAACATAATCTCAAATGTACCCATGTATCTCCAATTTTTTCACACTCTTCGCAACCTTTTGTTTTTGCTTCTGCTCCAAGGTTTACTTGTTCCAGATGACTGCAAGATTTCATGACAATATGATGGTAGGATATCATATTTAAGTGGGTAGTAATTTGCAACTCACTGAGTAGCTTATAAGAGACTAACTTGGTAAGCGCTAAAACCAGTACCAGTATTTCTGAAAAATAGTGTCGGAAAAAATTATTAATATAGTGAAGCGGGGTCTTTCCTACAAACCACATACGAAGCTGTAGCAACATGTGCCAAATGGGACCGAGATTCCTTGGAGCGCCAGTGAGTATATCAAAATTCTAATTTTGATTTGTCATCAGACAAGAAACCGGCAACGGAATCAGTAAGAATTGAATTATGCCTGTATCCTATTACGCCAATTTCGGCGAACCCATGTTTTCATAATCTGACTGAAAGCTAAAAATCTGTGGGTCTGATCAACCTGTGATACTTTTAGCCTTACCCACAAATCAACATGATGATCACGATGATATCAATGGCACCAACTTTAAATCCTCAGACTAGACTATTAGAAGATGACACGCAAACATGACTAAGGGAGAAGCAGAAAATATAAAACTTTCATTGCCTGTAAGCGAGTCGAGAGATCATATTCAAGGAGCTGTAACAGCACCATCTGGTAGAATATGGAGATTATGAATGTCCTTACTGCGCCCAGGCCTATTTGATCACAAAGGAAATTCAAGAACGGTTAGGGGATAAATTATGTTTTGTATTTCGTAACTTTCCAATTACTAAAATTCGTCCACATGCATATGAAACCGCATTAGCAGTAGAAGCCGCTGCTGCTCAGGGTAAGTTCTGGGATATGTATGATTATTTGTTCAAACATGGTCAGGGGGTTACTAACGATAGTTTAAGGCGGTCTGCTGCTAGCCTCGGTCTAA
>DASTUU010000518.1:0-1583 GCA_035759485.1 Nitrososphaeraceae archaeon | reverse complement strand
GATAGAGCCATCACCTATGGCATAGACAATAATAACAAGCAAGAATAGAGTATATCCGGCTGCCCCAAAAACTATACCATAGAATATTTTATCCAATGGCTTTTTTTTACTTAGTAAGAGTTCTGAAATAGTCTTTCTGCGGTTATATCTACTAGTAGTAGAACTAATAGGGCTGTTACCTCATTTAACCTAGTATTATCGTTGTTAATTTACACATCCTATAGAAATAATATAGATCTATATAGTTCATTAAATATAATTTGACTTCCTATCAGATAGAAGAATTTTGAGAAGGAAGCGGAACTAAGGGCTGGTTATTGTACCGCGTAGCGGAAAAACTCTGAAATGGATTTCACAGTCGATGTACTTTACAAAAAATATCCACGTTATATCGTAAATACAGAGAACCAAGATAATTGAAAAATACGTTCACTATGCGATATCTGTAATATATTGATCTCGAAGTAGCTTGAGTACATCTCTGACTATGCATGCTGTCTGGGTAATCGAGTATTTTACTTGGTGACTGGCATTAAATCCGAGACGTTGAATTCCCCATATCTATATAGTTTGCGTAGAATTATTGTTGACTATATAAATGCATGCGATAATATGTATAACTACATAAGAGCTATAATACAATGATGTTACTTATGTCCAGCCATGGCAACAATGAAGTTCGTAGAATTCAGTTTACCGGTCGGTCGACTTATATTCTATCTTTACCTAAGAAGTGGATCAACGAGATGAATCTGAAGGCGGGAGATCTCGTTAACATAGTAAGAGATACAAATCATTCGCTAACAATAGTTCCAAATTCTACAAGATCTGCTGCTGATTCACTCAGCGAGGCAATGGCATTGATAACGCAGATCGAAAACGAAAATTCCTTGAAAAGAAAGGTGATTTCTATGTATCTGGCCGGATACAATATTATACATCTAAAAGCAAAATCAGGGAGAATAAGTCCAGTCCAGCGAGATGCCATTAGAGACGTAGTTCGTCGAAATCTAGTAGGAACTGAAATAATTGCTGATTCTTCAGAAATTATAACTGTCCAGGTTTTACTTACCATTCCTGAGCTGTCTATAAATACAGCTGTCAGAAGAATGTTCCTCATTGCAGCTGCGATGCACAAAGATGCTATGTCCTCATTAGCAGAGTTAAACTATGAGCAGGCAGAAGCAGTAATAAAGTCTGATGACGAAGTTGATAGATTCAGTCTCTATATTCTTAGAAACCTTGTAATGGCAACTCAAAATGAACGTGCTTTACAAGAAATGGGTCTGAAGGGAACAGCAGACTGCTTGAGCTATCGTGTTGCTGTCAAAAGTATTGAAAGAGTTGCTGATCATGCGGTAGGAATATCTAGTAAGCTCCTAAGACTAAATCAGAAGATTACGAAAGAGGTATTTGACAAAATTCAAAAGATGAGTCAACTTTCTTTATCTGTCCTTAATGATTCTGTCGAAGCCTTTCTAAGAAGAGACTATGTTTTAGCCGATAGTGTAGTAGACAAAGCTGCAGGTATGCGCAGTCTGGAGTCCGAGGTAATCTCTTATCTTGACAACAAAAGTACTATA
>DASTUU010000517.1:0-3834 GCA_035759485.1 Nitrososphaeraceae archaeon | reverse complement strand
GTATGATAGGAAATGAAACACACATAGGATTTAATTGTGAAGTAGGGAGATCATATTTACTGGGTCACGATAAAATACCACATCAAAACGTAATAGTAGATAGCTTAATAGGAGAGAATGTTTGGTTCGGAGCATATTCAGTGACACTAAATGTTTTATTTACTAGAAAGAAGATACCATTTGAGATTGACAAAGGTAAGGCAATAAATACTGGGATGGATCATTTTGGAGCGCTTATAGGAAATAATTGCACTATTAGTACTTCAGTAACCATCTTCCCGGGAAGGCATATCTACCCAGGGACAGTGGTCAGCCCAGACACAATTGTTACAAGAACCTTGGCTGGCAGGGCTTCAGATTAAGTTGGTGGTGCAATCTTCTTATCTATTTTTCCGCATACCATATATATATGAATTTGAGGGACACATATAGTAGCTTTGAATTCCCAACCTAAGCTCTCATATTTTATGTCTAAAGCTAGCTCGATTAAGGACATCACCTTTAGCAAAAAGATACGGGTTGCAATCCTTAGTAGTTTTACAATTAATGGATTAGAAGAATCTCTCACTGTAAAATGTGCCGAAAGAAATATTGGATGCATGACTTACAATTCGCTATACAATCAGTATAATCAGGATATTCTAAGTCCTACAAGTTCGCTTTATGAATTCTCACCGAATCTGACCTTTATGATTATTGACAGCAGAACCATTCTATCTTCTCTTTTTCATAATCCATATTCAATTTCTACCTCGGAACGTAGGGAGTACATAGATAACCGTGTTAAGGAACTTATTGCTCTGGTCAAAAAATTCGTTTCTATGTCAAACTCTAAATTAGTAATTTCCAATTTTCATGCTCCTGTTTATTCCCCTTATGGCATTTGTGAGACAAAGACCGAATACGGACTTAGAGATATGATATCAGATTTGAATGCTAAATTAGCTGACTCACTGCGAAACGAGCGCTCTACATTCATTTTTAATTTCGATGCTTTTGTTTCCAAATATGGAGATATAAATGTCTTTGATTATCGTCAATTTCTTTTTGGGGATATCAAGGTCTCACTGAATTATATTCCTTATTTGGCAGAGGAATTAATGGGCTATATCAAAGCTGATCTAGGAATAAATCGTAAGTGTATTGTACTTGACCTCGATAACACTCTATGGGGTGGTATTGTAGGGGAAGATGGATTTGAGGGAATTAGGCTCTCCCCACAACCCCCGGGCACGCCTTTTATTGAGTTCCAGCGCGTTATTCTAGCACTTAACGAAAGAGGAATAATTCTCGCGATTAATAGCAGGAACAATGAGGATGAAGCGTTGAGGGTAATTAGGGATCACCCGTATATGGTCCTCAGAGAAGATAATTTTGCAAGCATCAAAATCAACTGGAATGATAAGATCTCCAATATAAAGGCGATAGCAGAGGAACTGAATATTGGCCTTGACAGTTTAGTTTACTTTGATGATGACCCGATAAACAGAGAAGTGATGTCGAAAGCACTACCAGAAGTTATGACCGTCGACCTGCCTGAGGACCCTGCACTTTATGCTCAAAAGCTTATGAGTCTCAATGACTTCAATACTTTCTCTATTACAGAAGAGGATAAGAAGAGATGTCGAATGTATATCGACGAGAGAAGGAGAAGTCAACTGGAGAATTCAGTCACTAATTTGGATGACTTTCTGGCTCAACTTGGCATAAGGATAGAAATAAGAAAGGCTGATAAATTTACAATTCCTAGGATCTCCCAGCTTGTGCTAAAGACTAACCAATTTAATCTTACGACTAGACGTTTTCAAGAGGAAGATATCTTAAAATTCTCTCAGGATAAAAATATGTTGGTAGGATGTGCCCAGACTTCGGACAAATTCGGTGATAACGGAGTCACAGGAGTATTTATTGTACAGAAGAGTCCTGATCACACAGAATGGAGCATAGAAACATTTCTTTTGAGCTGCAGGGTGATGGGGAGAAGGATAGAATATGGTATCATGCAATATATTCTGAATGAGGCAAGAAAGGAAGGTATAGAGAAGGTAAGAGGTCGATACATACCAACTAAGAAGAACAAACCTTGCGAAAGTTTTCTTCCCAGTTCAGGTTTCAAAAAGGAAGGAGAAGATTGGGTATATTACCCTGATGTTCCATTTGAAGGAGCAAAAAATTTAGAGTTGATAGCAGAATAAAGTCCTCTACACTTTACGATATCGTTGCAAGGGTTATGGCGGTTCCTGTTTCCAGAATTAATAATGAATCAAGCCCCGAAACTATCGAAAGCTGGGATTCGTTTCATGGATTGATATTGGCTGATGAACTTGAAACGCGATTTTCTGTAAAATTTGTTCTTGAGGACCTCACAAGTGTTAGGAAGGTAGGCGACATAAAAAAAAGCCTTGCAAAATATGGCATAATGATTGATGATGAATGAAAATCTAAATATCATGCAGTACAGACTGGATGATATTAAGCCTGGTCTTACTAAGAATTTCAGAATTGAAGTCACAGAATCAATGGTAGATGAATTTGCAAAGCTTACAGGGGATTATTCATCCATTCATATGGATGAGAAATATGCTCGCACAACTACTTTTGGACATAGAATATGCCACGGTATGTTAGTAGGATCGCTTCTTTCTCGCTTGATAGGCATGCATCTTCCTGGCAAAAATGGTTTGTTGCTTTCATATTCTTTAAACCATCTCTTACCGGTCTTTTTGAATCAAGAAATTGTAGTCGAAGGAAGGGTCATGGACAAGAGTAATGCTACTAGAATTATTACTGTTAAGGCAACAATTACAGATAGTTTTGGAAAGGTCCTTGTAGATGGAATTTTGAAGGTATTAGTGAGGAAATGAGTGGATTCAGTAAATAGGAAAATTGGGCTTCCAGATATTGTATACGGATCTCCTGGCCTCCAATATAAGTCACTCTTAATTGATGCAGCAAAGAACGCAGTTAAGAACAATAAGGAATGTATACAACCGGAATTATGACAAAATCTCAAAATCATCAAACATCCAGATATGAACCTGTAATGGCTACTGCTATTGCAATTGATCCTGTGTGTGTGATTGATATTCTCGCCTGTACATGTCTTTTCTTCCTTGAGTGAATCAATATAATAGGTTTTCCATCTCGATTATGACGGACCTCTATTTCAACCATTTTGATAGGTTCGATGAGGCATTTTATTATGGATTCTTTTGCAGCAAATATACCTGCAATATGCGGATACGGATCGGAATATTTCATGCAATACTGTAACTCTGATTTAGTAAAAATCGAATGGTAAAAGCTAGCATTCTTATTGTTTAGCGGTTTATCTCTAAACCTTCTTATCTCTATTATATCGATGCCGACATTCAATCTTCCGAAAGTCCTGTCTTTCAGAATCTACCTAAGTATGCATTGGGGTTTATTATTCTATACTAGGGTTTTATGTTGCCATTAAGCTCTTGCGTCGGCTATTTGGTTCAGCGTTCTTACTAACTTGATATGTTTTCCATAAAGCTTGAATCAAAGTATCCTCTCGAATATGACTCCCGGGTTTGAAGATAACAGAGGTACTAATAGTGCAATTATTTCCTATAAGCGCTCCAAAATGATCCATCCCAGTATTTATTGCCTTACCTTTGTCAATCTCATAAGTTATACTTCCTTCTTGAGGCAAGACATTGTCTGTTGCTGAATATGCTCCGAACCAAACATTCTCTCCTATTAAGCTATCTACTATTACGTTTTGATGTGGTATTTTATCGTGACCCAGTAAATATGATCTCCCTACTTCACAATTAAATCCTATGTGTGTTTCATTTCCTATCATAC
>DASTUU010000516.1:0-2417 GCA_035759485.1 Nitrososphaeraceae archaeon | reverse complement strand
ACATACTGAGGTAAAAAAAACTTTGCAATTAAAAAGAAGAATCGAACTAACAGGACAAATTCCCCTAAGTCCAGAAGCAACAGTTGGTGGTAATGGTATAAACGAAAGGAAAGGAGGAAGAGGGTTACTATTATCGGTAACTGATACTTTACCATATGCAAAATGGGCTAACAGATTCTTGCAATCAGCCATAATTCAAGGGGCAGTAATTACTTTTCTTACAATACTTTTCATCTCCATACAATTACTTTTATCCTCAAGTATCAACATAATACAGTTCTTATCATTATCCTTCGAAGGTCCTGCCAAATGGATCTTTCTTGGATACATATTCTATATGATTTTGATTGTAGCTATCGCCACTACTGCGATATTCTACAATCACTTTGAGGTTAATATGCATAGGAGAATACAAGGCTTTAGATCAGTATTAGCGTGGATTCATCTCCTCGGTATGAATATTGGAGGAGCAACTGTTACTTTGACTATTGGATATGCTGGACTAATAGGATCTGGTGTTATTGGAACAATTCTAAGTGGAGGAAATATTACAGAACTAAAACCAAATCCTCAGATAATGGAACAATTTATTATACCCATATCTATATTTGCGGCGGTATTAGTGATAGGTTTGATTGCAGGTGGCCTAACTTTTCTTCTAAACTACTTGGGCTACAAGAAAAGGGCTTTCAACACCAATATGAAATGAGCGATAACTGACCAGCAATAAATGATAATAAAGTTTCTATATGCTATCCTTTGCCTTACGTGATAGAACACAATAATAATTATTGGATATGTCTTTTACTTATCTTGATGTACTAGGATGAGTCAGATAAGAGAATCTGTAGCTCAATTACTCAAAAAATATTTCAAGAAAACAGTGAGTTTTGTTTGCCGCTTGAAAACGACAAGCAATAGAAGAGTGAGCAACTTGCGGATACTCACTGAGACTGTTGATGTGTTGTTATAACATACATGAAGATAGTGTTATTGAAAAATAATGTTCTAACCTTTTTTATGCATTAAAGAGAGACATTCAAGGATCAGTGATGATGTGCCTTCCCATCTTAGACAAATATGACATACTTGACAACTTTTTTGTCTTTCTATGTAGCGGCTAAGGTTATTCGTTAGTTCATACACAAGCAGTAGCATATTGGAAGATATGATTTGATCTGGCATTATACCCACCAAATGTTAACTCTGATTGCACCCCGTTGTAACTCATCTTATCTCACACGTAATACTATCTTGCCATGTTTATGAACACCTTCTGCACCTCCATACGCTTGACTTGCTTGGGAAAGGGGAAGTATTGTATCAACAACAGGTTTTACCTGCCCAGAATCAATTAGATCTCCAATTCGGATAAGTTGGTCCCTGCTGGGATGAACAATAAACCACGTTGCATCAATACCATATGAATCTCCCTTTTCTTTGAAATATGTCTGAAGTTTATCAAAAGTTGTAGGAAGATCCTGACTAGCCACAGACACGAGCTTACCCCCTTTTCTAAGTACTTGCCAAGATCTTTCAAGCGTCTTTCCACCTACAGTATCAAATACCGCATCTACGTCATGTACTCTATCCTCAAAGCTTGTTTTCTTGTAGTCAATCACATCGTTTACCCCTAAATCCCTTAAAAAACTGGAATTGTGTGCTGAAGCTGTTCCGATGACATGTGCTCCAGCCCATCGAGCAAGTTGTACTGCAAAGCTACCCACGCCCCCAGCTGCTCCATGAATGAGTATCGTATCTTTTGATGACAGATGTGCATGATCGAAAAGTGCCTGCCATGCTGTAAGCCCAGCCATTGGAACAGCCGCGGCATATTCATGATCAAGAGACTGTGGTTTTGGTGGCATCTCTGAATCTATCGCGATAACATACTCTGCTTCTGCACCATCACGTGTGAATGACAAAGTATCGGTTAATCCATATACAGCCTCACCTACCCTCTGCTTGGTTACTTTAGGACCAACTTCTTCTATAATGCCTGAAAGTTCATGGCCCAGGATTATGGGAAGAGAGATGTCAGAATGAGACCAAATCCAATCTATTTGATTTCGTGTAACACCTGTAGCATAGACTTTAACCAAAACTTCTCCTCCTTTGGGATGTGGCTGCACTACATCTTCTTCATATACAAGATCCTGAGGCCCACCGCCGAATTTATGAAGACGAACTGCCTTCATACCTCTGCAACTGCGTCAATATCTCTAATATCTATGCCAACCATAGTGTGAACTGACTCATTTATTAGGTCTATCCATTTTCCTTTCATGGGCTGATTATCTGTTGACGCCATGTGCATATAGACCGATGTTCAAAATGATATATAGTAGTTACAGATTTGCAATAATACTATCTTTTATAATTTACAATGCTCTTTGTTTTAGGTTAAGGGACTATCA
>DASTUU010000515.1:0-2044 GCA_035759485.1 Nitrososphaeraceae archaeon | reverse complement strand
ACTCAAACAAGATAGTTGTATGAAGTATAACTAGTGTTGCTGACATCCAGGTCTGCGTGTTCATAATTAGCCTTTCGTAAGGCATACTACAAAAAAATCACATCTTTTTGTGCTGTATGCTCCAAAGCATAGTATTATAGTCCTATAACTTCATACCGTGTACTGCTATCCCTTCCTTTTTGTATTATTATAACAGTATTGCATAACAACATGCGACAAGAACTCTTATTGTTGAATGGTCGCAAATAGTGTTGTAATCCTTCATAACTCTGAGCCTACATAGTATCTCGCCGGTAGGAGGGCACTCGAACTACCTACTGCATTTCAATTCTGATGGAAACGGGCATGCTATGCTAAGCCATATAGCCTATATCGCTTTAGAACGATAACTACAGCATTTTCTTCAATTCAAGTATTTCATTTCTCAGTAGATCGAAACCCTGTTGCCAAAATTTATCCGTTGAAATATCCATTCCTGATTCCTTCAGTAATTCCTCAGGTTTTCTTGATCCTCCTGAGGACAGGATCTTGAAGTATTCCGGTACGAACGATGGTCCCTCCTTCTTGAATTGTTGGTATAACGACAATACGAGGAGGTTTCCAAATGAATATGCATAGCAATAAAATGGACTATGGTAGAAATGCGGAATGTAGGTCCACTCCCACTTAAAATCAGAAGAAACATTCACCGAATCTCCGAACTGTTGGTTTAAGTTATTGAAATATAATTCAGAGACTTCGTCTATTGTTGAATTTTGATCTGCAATAATTTGATGAGCATCGATTTCAAATAACGTAAAATATGCTTGACGCATTATTGTTGCATACATATCGTCAATCTGTTCAGCTAGCAATATCTTTTGCTCCCTGGGAGCAACCTCGCCAATCAACTTGTCATTCAGCAACATTTCTGCAAATACCGAGGCGGTTTCGGCCAGCGGCAGGGATGCCTGTGCTACGGTTATAGGCTTATCTGAAGCTGCAATACTGTGTATTGCGTGGCCTAACTCGTGTGCCATTGTCGATACATCTCTGGACTTGCCGTCAAAGTTTAGTAGCACATACGGAGTTTTCCTGGGAGATATAGTAGAACAAAACGCCCCCCCTTGCTTGTTTTTTCGAATTTCTGAATCTACATGCTGTTCATCAAAAACTCGTTGGCTAAATTCCATAAATCGACTATCGAATCCTCCCAATGTCTTGAGTACCGTGTTAACTGCTTCACTGTATGTAAATCTCTTCTGATCTGATGTTCCCAATGATAATGGAGCATAAAGATCGTAGCGATGCAGTTTTCTATCCCCAAGCATTTTAGCCTTTTCTCGAAAATAGTCCTGAAATATAATTGAGTTCCTTTTACACACCTCAAGAAGAGTCTGCACCGTCGAATCGTCCAAATTATTCGAGGAGTTTCTTACTGAAATAGGTGCTTCGTATCCCCGCATACGCAGGTTTTCATCTCGCCATTGAATAACTAAATTTTGGTAGATTTCCCCTAGAACACCGCTATTCTTCTTATATACTTGAAGAAGTGATTGATATGCACCTTTTCTTTCTTCCGGTTTAGCACTACGAATAAATGACAATAATTTTTCTTTGTTTGAAAATGCTCTTTTAATTATTTTTTGAGCTTTCTTGACTCGCATCACATAATCAAATCCATTAGACATTCTATCATAAATTTTTACAAGTGCATTTGTTCCCGTAACCTCCAAGACACTGATTATTTTCTCTTCGGGCTCGGTTAGGGAATATCTTGCAAGCAATCTCTTGTGTCTAAAATGCTCTCTGTATACTTTAGGCATTGATTCTATTAGTCGCCAAGCGTTTTTTTCGTCTAGTTCTTTTCTAAACCATAAATCAAAGAAGAGGACCCTATTAGCAATATCTGCTGCCATTAAGTCCATTTTTGTTAGAAGAGATGCAGCGTCATTTGAAGCGGTATCGGCTGAATATTTTAGGTGAGCATAACCTACAGCTATACTAATTTTTTCCGAGACATCCTCTAACGTATAAAAAATATTCTGAAAATCGGATAGAGGTA
>DASTUU010000514.1:0-9300 GCA_035759485.1 Nitrososphaeraceae archaeon | reverse complement strand
CTTGATAGCATTAGAGAACTCTTCTGATTTTCTATTTACTACTATTCCCAATCCTTTATTTGCAAATTCTTTGAAAAAACCAAGGTCACTAGCTATAAACGGTAAACCATGAGCCAAAGCATCAAACATGACACCTGAGCCTGAGGTTACAGTGTAAGGAAGAATAATTGCATCCGATGCATAAAGGAGAGTAGATAATTCTTCGTCAGTTAAGAAGCCACGATTTAATTCGAGTAATCCCGTACCATGGTTACTCTTGCTGTTTACTCCACTCACTGTAATTTTATAAGAAGCAGGATGAGAAAGGACTGGTATCTCTTTGCTATAATAGTTTCTTGAATGATTGGTTACAATAATCCAATTTTCGGGAACATGAATTTCTCTTAGTATGCCCCAGCCCTTGGTATTGGTTGCAAATCCTGTTGCTAATGCTATTTTGATGCTTTTATCTGTTGGTAGAGAAAACACTGATCTTGCTTCTTCCTTTGTTACTGCGTATCTTAGGTTTGGTTCTGCACCATGATAAATTATATTGCATTTGTTCCGCAAATCATTATTATATTTATTATTGCTAATCTCATCTAGCAATAATCTAGCCAGATAATCTGAAAAGACGATACTTGCTTTACTTTTCTGCATTTTTCGCTTGTTTAATTCAGAAAATGATTTATAATTTAAAACACGTTTCCAATACTCTAGTACTTGCTTAGCCATGTTGATCGGCAAAATATGAAACAAGTTTTTCCTATCAATATAGGTAGGATGTATAGAAAACCTTCTAGCTAACCTCATCCATTGTGTAAAAGGATATGCAGAATGAAATGTTGTAATTATTGGCACTTGACACTTCTCATAGAATTGATCTATATTAGTACTTATTCTGTTTGGGCTTATCGTTCCCAATTTGAGCCCGTAGAGCCCATGTTCTAACTGTACATGGATAAGGTCAGGACCAAGTTCGTCCACGATGTTCATAAGAACATCTGAATTGTGTGGATTGAAAGCGTCAAGACCAAAGTAATCCCCGTTTCCTCTCTCGTTGCATGCAATGTAAACTCTAACTCCTAATTTTTTTAGCGCATCAGAGAGATTCTTTGTATATCTTCCTACACCGCCAGACATAGGAGGGTATTCAGTAGAAACCACCAAAACAGATATTGATTTAGTTGTTGTAACACTACCTTTCAACCTTTCGATCACCTTTAATAATAAATAAGTAGTCATCTCTAATAATAAGGGTTGTAGTATTTTACAGCTGTGGATACACTGCACCATTTTGTACTCATTTTATTTAAAAAGTGGGGTTGTTTACAGATATTAACTGTGAAACCATGTAAGCAATTACAGCTATATCAACTAACTGTCTTAAATAATAAACATCAATATTTTTTCAAACTGCTATTACTCGAACAAAACAATTCCATTACCCATCTGAAAATACTTCCTATCCCCTTCCGCTCGTTAAGTCTTTTTAATGACTCACTACTTTTCATTTGTTGTGACATCGAGTATTTCATCTGCAGAAACACCTATTCTTATTCAAATCTAGCTTCTATTCCTTGTTGATTTATTCCTTAATCACCAATTCTGCTCCTATTTTAAGGACATTTATATAATTTTGTTGTGAAGAATCAAAGTCTTGTATTTGGGATCAAGAAATCCTATGCTGACAGGACAAAACAGGTGTTGTCGAGAACATATAATAGTATTAGAGACGAGTTACTCTTAACTGCTTCCACTTTGGCACGTTCTAGTGCTCTTAATGATAGCTCAGTTCCATTAAATGGAACTAAAATACAGGAATTATTTTCAGTCATGCATGTATCATAATTTTATACTCTATATCAGATTAGCATGATTGATGAGGATAAATTTGATCAACGACGATCCCTAGTTAAAATAGTTAAATTATATGATAATAGATATCCATAATAGAATTTTCCGATAATATATATTTGTAGTGTGAAGAAACTTGGCCATAGTGCAGCTTGAACAAAGAAGTTAGTCCCCCAGATGAATATTCTCAGGCAAATCAAAAAGCCACGGTTATAAGTCCAACAGTCACGGTAATATTTCCAGCCAAAAATGAAGAAAGTACAATAGAAGGTGTGATATCTGTAGTGTCGGAGAGTACTTTTGACCCTGATATAATGGTTGTTGACGCATATTCCAGTGATAAAACTGTTGAATTAGCTGTAAAAGCGGGTGCAACCGTAATTCAGCAGCCCGAACAAGTCTTTCCAGGAAAAGGAATAGCTATGAAAGCTGGATTAAGGAAAGTAATTAGTGATAATACGACATCGCCGGCAGATATAATCTTGTTCCTTGACTCAGATATAAAAAATCTCACTGCAGATTGGGTCGATAAACTCGTAACGGCACTTTTAGAAGGTCGCTGCGATATGTCCAGAGGTTTTTACCAAAGACAGCCAAGAGATGCAGCAGTGACAAAGCTTATTGCAAGACCTATGCTAAACGTATTCTTCCCAGAAGTATCTCATTTTGAGCAACCTTTGAGTGGAGAAGTATGCGCTAGAAGGCATCTTTGGGAGACATTGCTACGTATAGAAGGCTCGCCCGATGGATGGGGAATAGACATATGGTTCTTGATCGAGTCGGCTATGCAGGGACATAGTATCAAAGAAGTCTTTATGGGAAGTAAGGAGCATGCATCCTTTGAAGATTACAGAGAAGACGTAGGAAAACTAAGTAAGATGGCAGAACAAGTGGAGTTTACGATAATCAGAGAAGCCATAAAGTACGATAGATTAGATTTAGAAAGTACAGTCAAGGTATAGTAGTGATGTTATATTTGTTGATTCCTGTATAGTTATGCGTAGGTAAGCCCCATATTAAATGCTAGATAGAGATGGGATTTAGCCAATCCTGTGTCGTATCTAATTGTTTACCATGCAGTACTGATATCATATATCTAACGAGTGCATTCATGATATTTGCATTTATCTACACTAAGGATCTTATCATGTAATGCTGATGCTATCTACAAGTTTATCTTATGTTAATATCTTTCCACTTTATTTGTACGTCATTTAATTCTAACATCGTAACAGTCTCTTTGTGCATTTTGAGCATTATAAGTGCCTCAGTATTCAATTATAATTATTGATACTAGTGTGGTGCAATTAATTATAAATATTATAATGGCGCCAGTATAAGTGTAATTGTCACTTTATGGAAGATCCTAACAATATAGATAATAAGGTTCAAAGTCAAAATCTGAAAAGGCCTGCTGTTTTGGTCATTGATATGCTAAACGATTTTGTCAAGGGAAAACTGAAATGTGATAGAGCTACTAGAATAATACCTAATGTTAAACAATTATTAGAAAATGCAAGAGAGATACAAGTACCTATATTTTACTGCAATGATGAGCATCTACCTATTGATACTTATGAAATGAAATTGTGGGGACCTCATGCTATGAAGGGAACAGAGGGGGCAAAGATGATTGATGAATTAAAGCCGTCTGACGGGAAAAAAGCGGAAGATATGACAAAGACAAAGACAAAAACAGCAGAAGAATACGTTATCCCAAAACGTACCTATAGTGCCTTTGATGGAACTGGCCTCGACAAAGCTCTTAGAGGAATTTATGATGGAAAGGGCGCGGATACATTAATTATTACCGGTTTACATACTAATATTTGCGACAGGCACACATGTTATGACGCTTTTGTGAGAGGGTTTAACATCATTATTCCAGAAGATGGAGTAGAAGCATTTACGGAAGAAGAACACAAATCAGGACTGGAGTATATGAAACGTGTGTACGGCGCGAAAATAAAGAAAGTAGGAGATATTATTAACAGTTTTTCTTCTTTCTGTTCGTCTTCCTCTTCCTCTCCCTCTTCCTAAGTAATTATACCACTGCCAGTAATTCCGCCACAATGTAATACGTGATTATGTACATATTTCCCCATCATAATTGTCATTACGATGATCACATTGAAGCTAACAAGATATTATTCTGATTCCAACACACCCCAAATCTTATAACACGAATTCTTCAGTATACATTTTATGAACGTCAAGTGAAGAGAATGATAATAATAATAATAAAAATAACCCTATCAAAGAACAATATCGTTGACAGGCATTAGTCTAGTTTCTCGTAAAATATAACAAAAACCTTATCTCATTGCTGCTATGGTATCAATTAATTTCTTGATAATTAAAACATTTGACCGTGTAATCAATCACATGTGTTAAATATTAAATCTGATTATTATGAACAAATGGCAGAAATGGCATACAAACCCATAGACCCTTAAGAGATACAAGACACTGATATCCGAAATATTATCAGAGGCCTCGTATGGTTTGTTATGGCTATGGTATATTTCCAAAGATATAGAAAGAGTTTCGATAGAGAAACAGATTAATTTCTTGTAAATTACAATAGAATGGCTTGCTATACATGCTTTAAAACTGAATTATAAATGCAGACCATGCAGGGAATGGTTTGATAGCTTAGCTGATACTGAAACTCATGTGGTTGTACAACATCTTCAAAAAGGCGAGATACCATGAAATAGTGAATTTGTGCACATTATACAGGTAGGTAGTTTAACTGATTTATCCAGGTTTGTAGAAATCTAGGTTTGAATTCTAATCTAATTCTCGTGTACTCGACGAAGATTTTGTGATCCAATAATACTACCATGAAATATAGTTATGTCATAGAGATACTGGCCAGCCATTCTTTGGCTAGTGAGATTTCATCATAGCCTAATTCATGGCCGGAATTCTTTTGCCAGTGTAGCATCACATTGGCTCCAGCCTCCTCGAACAAACGAAAAAGCATTTCAGTTTGTTTTCTAGGAATTATAGGATCGCGTTCACCTGCTGCCATAAAAATATTTTTTGTTGCAAGGTTTGGAACTTTCTCCGGCATAAAGGGTATCATAGCACGAAACAGAACAGCTGATGAGATAACTTCCGGACGAAGTAATAGCATACTGGATGCTATATTAGCGCCATTTGAATAGCCAACTGAAACCACATGTCTTAAATCAAATCCATAAACTTTTGCTGCCTCTTCAACAAAGTCTGCAAGTTCATGAGTCCGAAACTTTAAATCTTTAATGTCAAAAACCCCCTCGGCTAATCTACGAAAGAAACGGGGCATACCCGATTCTAGTACCTTCCCACGTGGACTAAGTATTGCAGCTCTTGGATATAGTCCTCGACCTAGTGGTATTAGGTCTTGTTCACTTCCTCCTGTCCCGTGCAATAAGAGCAAAGTGACCTGATCCTCTCTAGTATAGGTTGGAATGAATTTATGGATGAATCCTAGTTCTGATGATGACGCCCTTTTTCTTGTGTATTCTGTCATTTATTTCTGTTTCTCCTTAATTCCTTGTTCCTCTTCTGTTGTTATTGTTTTTGTTGTTGCTTCTGATAAGGATAGAGTGTTGACTTTAGGTAACAGCTTTTCAAGACTCCTTCGGTCTGGCTCAAGCCATGGAGGAAGCATAAGACGATTTCCAAGTTCCTCTAGCTTTTCGTCTATGGCAAATCCGGGAGAATTAGTGGCAATTTCAAAAAGCACGCCTCCAGGTTCACGGAAATAGACGGAGTGAAAATATATTCGATCTATAACAGGGGTTGCATTTAATCCATGCTTGATTACCTCTCGCCGCAAAACAATTTGTTGTTTGTCTGTAGGAGTACGCCAGGCCACATGATGCACTGTTCCAACACCCATGTAGCCAGGCGGAGAATAAGGTAAACAAAGTACGTCTACAATAGATCCTGGTCCTTCATTATTATCATTATTACCCTTACCATTTCTTACCAGTTCATAACGGAATCGACTTCCTTCCTCACGTGTCGATTGAAAGCCTAATTGTTTTGTTATAACTGAAGCCGTGCGTTCATATCCTTCTACAGCTAGTGTTACAGAATAAAATCCTCTTATAGCATACTTGCTAGGAATGGGACCATTTTTCCGTATGTTATTGTTTCTATACTTAGCTGATTTATGAGCCACAAGCTCCAATTCAAGTCCATCAGGATCATAAAAGGTTATGACTTGCTCTTCACCTTCAAAACGCGAAATAGGATTTGTAAAGCCTGTTCCCCCATGCTTAAAGCGATCTATCCAAAAGTCAGTAGCATTCTCGGGAATTAAAAAAGATGTGGCAACAACTTGACCATTGCCTCTGTGTCCTTTGGGTGCATTTGGCCATGGAAAGAAAGTAAGAATCGTACCTGGCCTTCCTAATTCATCTCCGTAATAAAGATGATAAGTAGTTGGATCGTCAAAATTCACTGTTATCTTTACTAACCTAAGTCCTAGGACCTTAGTATAAAAATCAATATTTCTTTGAGGATTACTTGCTATAGCAGTAACGTGATGTATTCCTTGAATGTCCGCCGTCAAATACTGTCATGCTCTCTATGGACGGTTACTATATAAGAAATCGTCGGGTAAAGATAATTCTTTTTGGCTACTATAGTTAGAAAAGTAAAGATATTGAAAATCTTCACTATTTTTGCAAGGTCTTTAGGATTATTTTTACGATTGAGATTCTGACTGGCTTGCTGCCGGAGGTCGATTATTATCAAGATACGTTACTTAGGTGTAAGCAAGTCATGTATTCAATCATCGCTGCTTGTAGTTTTATTGGCATCTGGTAAATCATAATTAAATATACACAATATAGTATAAAACATGCAAGAGGTGGACTCAGTCAACCCTTATACGATAGATATTAGCATCTTTGCAAGAGGATGTTTAAGTACTTTGTGATTATCTTTTCTATAATTGACAAACTTACTTTGTCTTTGTTTTGGACTATAGCTAGTTAGGCTAGCCTACCGCATCCACTGCATCCCAATGCTCTGTGATGGCGACATTTTCTAATTCTGAAAAAGGTTCTCTCATTACCACTTGTCCGCCTGTTTGCTTGTTTGTAATGGCGGAATGTTAAAGCATCTAGGAGCTATACAGTAACCAGTACAATAAATCGTTGATTTCCGGCATTTTCGTAGGTACTAGCTAATTAACAATAGTATAATGGATCCACATCTGTATCACAATCTAATAAATACATCCCTCGGTAAGGCCGAGAATTCGGTGTATCTTCAGTTTTGTTCTTCCAACTTACGAATCATATCTAATTTCATATTTTGTTGTAATTCAGTGAGGTATGTTGATAACATTGTTTCCCGACCCTATTTGTTTGGTTTTTTAGTTGGTAATGAGCTTCCTGCCCAGTTCTTTGTTCGTGGGACCCCCAAATTGAATGTTTAAGTACTAAATTAATTTATCAGTTGAATTAAGGTAGGATAAATTCTTTTTCAACCACTCAAATCGCGAACTGCAGTCTCATGTACTTTGAATCTATCCCAGAATGCACCCAAGGTTATCGCCAATAGTCCCCAGAATGTAGCCATAGTAAACGCACTTGCGATCCTAAATCCTTGAACTAAATCCGTGGGCGCAGTTATTTTGTCAGGATTAGGCGGGAGAACAAGAAATGCTCCAACTATTATTGCTGCATAAATCACAGATACTACAATAGTTCTATTCTTGTTATTTGTTCTGTTTCCCAGCACCCTATATAGCAACGCCAGTCCCAAAGCGCTGAATCCTGATATTGTGAGAAGGCCAATATACAAACTCTCTCTATAATATATGGTATCGGGATCTCCTACAGCTGGTGGATTCGCTGGATACTTTAGTGCCGGAATTAAGAATAAGACAAACCACATTATGCCTGCTAGAACTAGAGCTTTCTTTACGTTACTATTTGAGTGTAATAGTAATAAAGAAGACCTGCTATATACAAATACTATCCCAAACAAAGCCCCTAATGACGTACCCAATATTGTTCCAGCAGCTATTTCTCCTGCCTTCTGCCATAAACGATACTTTTGTAGTTCAACAGGATAAATGACTTCCCCTTTTTTGATAGCGTTTTGAGTTTCTATAGAAATGGCTCTGTCGATATACGGTTCAACTAGGGCCTGATTGAGAAGTCCAAGGATGGTGCCTGCAATGGCACCTGACAAAAGTGTTATTGTAACAAAAGCAAAAGTTCTCAACCTGTCCTTCCACACCAGTCGAGAATAAAATTAAGAATTATCTAAATACTAATGGCATGGAAATCCAGCGGCATGTCGCATGTCATGATACAATTCATGCATCCATTTTGTATCAAAAGCCTCCTGTCCTTGAACTATACTGAAAAGATGACCCTGGTCATATCCTACAATGAAAATTCCCATTAATAGAATCCCCAATAGTACACCTACTGCTACCATTGGAGACATGTCAGTATCTCGTATGATGATTAATCGTGAAGACATACTTGATTGCAGTTTATAGATAGAACACTATTATATAAAGCCTGGGTTGGTTTATCCAACCCCACTATACAATAAACTTTCTGTCATAGTGCACGGCTAATGACGACTCAATAAATTTCATTCACACAAACGTACACAAAATAATATAATGAATTTTCGGCATCAAACAAGGCTGATTTTTGATGATTGATCAGTCTTTCTTATTGGATCCTCTGGATCATTGTGGACTTTTTCATATCCCTTTTTCAAGTGTTTAATGGCATAAAGGACTTCCTCACTTCTATACGCATACAGAATCAAGTTCACATTCATACAATTGGGTACGTCCCAATTTAATAATAAATATTCGTCAAGTATAGAGAAATAGAGTCAAGCTAAACTAAAGGAAAATAGAAACTTAGCAGAAAGTCACAAAAAGAATCTTTATCAAGATTTAATACTCCATCTATGAGACTTTCCTTCGTATGTTGATTCATTAAGTGTTCTCTTAATTGAGAATCAGATAGCTGTTTGTTAGTTCTGTTTTACATATGGGACACGAATAAAGCTCTCTTTTGGTGTCGTAAGTTCACTTTGAGTTAGTAATAGTAGCATTATTCTTTCTTACTTCGCACCGAGGATGCACAGAATAAATGGTATAATCTATCATTTGTGTATAATTACCAGCCTTTCCGCGGCATGTGTGTGTATATATTTTATTAAAAGCTATCATGGTCTATAACTCTTTTTGGATGGACAGTTATTCTCTTTCCTAGTGAGTAACTAGATCTTTTAATGAATAGTATACTGAACGAATCTTCTGAACTAGAAATTTAGATGGATTCATCTTTACTTTGGTTGGTTATTTGTGTAGCTGGATTAGGAAAATATTTCATTTATTCCAAGGAGTATAAGCAAGAAAATAGAAAGCAGGATGAATTGATATGCCCATTATCTTTTCTGGCTTGATCTTTAGTATGATTC